>JBCDJH010000009.1:0-14537 GCA_038747965.1 Pseudomonadota bacterium | reverse complement strand
CTGATCGCCCAGCCAGTCCGACCCCTTCACGGTGTCGTACATGTGCCAGCGCCAATCATCCTCGCCCATATTGCCGAGGGAGGCTGAAATCCCGCCCTGGGCCGCGACAGTGTGGGAGCGGGTTGGAAACACCTTGCTGATCGCCGCCGTCTTCAAGCCGGCTTGGGCGCAGCCCAGCGTCGCCCGCAGGCCGGAGCCGCCAGCGCCTACGACGACAACGTCGTAAGTGTGGTCGATTACGTCATATGCAGCCATAACTCATTCCCGCTTTCGGTTCCGCAGGCGCTCTCGCCAGCGCCAGGACTTGGCGTTTCGTTACGCGCCAAGGGCGATTTTCAAGATCGAATAGACGCTGAGCAGCCCACCGGTCGCCGCCCAGAAATTGTTCAGTGTCAGGAGGGCGATCTTCGAGCCTTCTTTGTGGATGTAGTCCTCAATGACAACTTGCATCCCAAGCTTCATGTGAAAGAACCCAGCGCCCACAAGCAGCAGCAAGGGGACCGCCGTCAGCGGCGATCGCAGCCATTCGCTGAATTCCGCATGGGACGCGTCCGCCTGGGACGCCATGGAGGCGATGAAAACCAGCATCAGGGGGACCAACGCGACGGCCGTGATCCGCTGCATCCAGAAATGGTCGACGCCTTCTTTCGCCGAGCCGAGACCACGAACGCGGCTGAGCGGGGTGCGCATGTCAGCCATCTACTGCCCTCCTCCGAGCGCGAGCCCGGCGATCCAGGCGACGCCGGTGAGGGCGAAAGAAAGCGCGAACACCAAAACGCCGGATGCGTTGGCGGACGCGAGCTCAAACCCCTTGCCCACGTCCCAGAAGAGATGCCGGACGCCGTTGGCCATATGATAGAAAATCGCCCAGCTGTACCCAAACAGGATGAAGACGCCGATCGGCGATCCGAGGAAGCCTTGGAACGCCCCATGCGCGCCCGGGCCGATCGCGGCCGCCGTGAGCCAGGCGGCGAGCAAAAGCGTTCCGCTGTAAAGGGCGATCCCCGTCGCGCGGTGGGTGATCGACGTGGCCATGGTGATCGGCCAGCGATAGATCTGAATATGCGGCGAAACAGGCCGCGCTCCGGCTTTGGTGGTCGAATGCGCCATAGCACCCACTAGCGTTGCTGATCCGGACCGATTAAGCCACGATCTCGTTGATAATTCGCGAACTTAGATGGTTTGCGCCGAGGGTCAACGCGACGTTCGCGCGCGCAATACCGTGAAAAAACCCGCTTAGGAGACATCACGTGACGTCCGCCCCGTTTGATAGCGCTCCTGAGATCATGGGCGCGTGGACGCCCGGCTTCGACGGCGTTGTTGACGCCTTCCGCTCGAACTTCGCGGGCGGCTCAGAACTCGGCGCTGGCCTTGCGGTCATGCGGCGTGGAGAGACCCTCGTGAATATCTGGGCGGGCGTCAGCGACCCGTCCTCTGGCCGGCTCTGGGACGCGGACACGCTGACGCCCGTGTTCTCGACAGGCAAAGCGGTGATCGCGGCTTTGGCGGCGCTGGCCGTCGACGATGGGGCCTTCGCTTACGAGGACCTCGTCGCAAAGCACTGGCCGGAGTTCGCCGCAAACGGCAAAGGCGAAGTGACGATCGGCCAGCTTTTGTCGCACCAGGCGGGCCTCGCCGGCTTTGACGACGCCATCGATCGCGCCGATTGGCTCTCATGGGAGACGATCGCAGGCCGCCTGGCCGCCGCGGCGCCCCTCTGGCCGCCGGGCTCAGCCTCCGGCTATCACCCTCAAACATTTGGGTATTTGGCGGGAGAGATCTACCGCCGAACGACGGGACGCAGCCTTGGGGACGCCCTGCGCAGCGATAAGTTCGCGTCGCTCGCCGGCGAAATCTGGTTTGGCCTAGACGGCGCCGCTAATGAGCGCATCGCGTCCATGACAAAGCCGCCAAAGGCGCCGGACCTTGGCCCCATCACCGACATTCGACGGGCGGCGTTTCTGCGCCCCTGGTCAAGCCCCGGCAAACCGGGCGACCCGAACTGGCGCAAAGCTGAAATCCCAGCGTCTAACGGGCATGCGACGGCGGCGGGCCTCGCCGACCTGCTGGGCCTCTTCGCGTGGGGAGGGGCCGCGGGCGGCCTAATCCAGCTGTCCGACGAGACTCGCCGAGACGCCATGGCGGAACGGATTCGCGGCGACGACCTCGTTCTGCCGCTCCATATATCCTGGGCCGCCGGGCTTATTCGGAATTCGGACCTCGGGCTCTATGGCCCCAACCCCGAGGCGGTGGGCCATTCCGGCTGGGGCGGCTCTTGCGCGTTCGCCGACCCAGGCGCAGAGCTAAGCTTCGCCTACGCCACCAACAAAATGTCGGAGCATTTGGTGGGCGATCCGAGGGCGCTACGCCTTATCGAGGCCACGTACGCCGCTCTCACCTGACATGTTTGGGACCCTACATAATTAGGCACGTCTCCACCCCGTGGGCGTAGAGCTTGCCTTCTTCATCGACGAGGCGCCCTTCCGAGGTCGCCGAGCGGCGCCCCCGATGAATAACGTTGCCCGTGCACAGCATGAGACGCCCATCCGGCTGGATCGGCCGCACGCAGTTCACTTTGTATTCGAGCGTCGTGTAGGTCTCGCCCGGCGCCAGCGTCGCGTGGACGGCGCAGGCCATCGCCGAATCGAGCAATGTCGCCGTCCAGCCCCCATGGACGATGCCGAGCGGATTTAAGAAATCTTCCTTCGGCCGTCCCTCGTACCGCGCCATGCCCTCGCCAACTTCAGCGAGATAGAAGTTGAGGACACGGGCGATGTTCGGGCCGTCAATCCGCCCGTCGATCATGCATTGCATTTGGTCGAGGCCAGGAAGTTTCAGCAGATCTTCCAAAGTCAACTTCTCGCCGCGTTGCGTTTCGTCTGATGTCACAGCGTTTCTCCTTTTCGGGCGAACCACCCTTTTGCGCCCAACCATCGCTGAAACGCCTTTGCTCTCCAAGCCAGGCGCGGCGCGTCGTCATCCAACTTGGCTCCGGCTCCGAACATAGGCACACTCGCGTTTCTACGAATAGACACCTTGAGTCATTCGCCATGTCTCCCCTTCAGCGACACACAGCGACTGCGCCAACGCGCGCGCCTGACTTCCCCCTCGACGCGCGGGCCGCGCTGAAGGAGCGGTTTGGCTTTGACGCCTTCCGTCCGGGGCAGGAGGAAATCGTCGAAGCTGTCCTGCGCGGGGAGGACGTGCTCGCCATCATGCCGACGGGCGCCGGCAAAAGCCTCTGCTTTCAGCTGCCGGCCACCATGTTCGATGGGCTGACGATCGTCGTCTCTCCGCTCATCGCGCTCATGGACAATCAGGTGGCGGGCTTGCAGGGCCACGGGCTCGCCGCCGGCGCACTGCATTCCGGCCGTCCGCGTGAAGACAATGTGGCCGATTGGCGGCGCGCCGCCGCCGGGGAGCTCGACCTCCTTTACATGTCGCCGGAGCGCCTGACGACGCCGCGCATGATGGCCGCCTTAAAGAAACTCAACATCGCGCTGTTTGTGGTGGATGAGGCCCACTGCGTCAGCCAATGGGGCCATGATTTCCGCCCCGAATACCGCGAACTTGGTCAGCTTAAGGAGGCGTTCCCGGACGCGCCAATCGCCGCCCTCACCGCGACGGCGGACGCCGCCACCCGCCGCGATATTTCAGAACGCCTATTCAAGGGCCGCGCGCGGGAGTTCGTCTCCGGCTTCGACCGGCCGAACATCACCCTCGCCGTTGAGAAGAAGAAGGGCGCGAACAAGCGCCTTTTGCGCTTTTTGAGCGGGCGGCGCGGGGAGCAAGGGATCGTCTACTGCCTCTCCCGCAAGGGCGTCGAGCGCGTCGCCGATATGCTGCAGGCGGAGGGGTATGACGCCCTTCCCTACCATGCCGGCCTCCCGGACGACGTCAGGGCGGCGCATCTCAACCGCTTCCTCACGGACCCGGGCGTGATCATCGTCGCCACGATCGCCTTCGGCATGGGCATCGACAAGCCGGACATCCGCTATGTCGTTCACATGAATCTCCCTTCCAGCATGGAGGCTTATTATCAGGAGATCGGCCGCGCCGGGCGAGACGGGGCGCCCGCCGTCGCGCTCATGCTGTTCGGCTATGACGATGTGCGCACCCGGCGGGCGATGATCGACGACGGCGTCGCAGACGACGCCCGCAAACGCGCCGAACGCCAGCGGCTGAACACCCTCCTCGCCTATGCGGAGGCCGCGAGCTGCCGGCGGCAGATCCTGCTCGGCCATTTTGGCGAGGAGACCGAGCCCTGCGGCAATTGCGACGCCTGCGGAACGAAAATTCCAGACGGGACCGTTCGCATTGGAGCGCCCGCTCGCCGCGCGGCGGGCTCCGCCTTCGGCGATGACGTCAGCGAGGCCGACGCGCAGCTGTTCGCCGAGCTGAAAAAGCTGCGTCTCACCCTCGCCAAAGCCGCCGGTAAGCCGCCCTACATTATCTTCTCAGACCGGACCTTGCGGGACATGACGCTCAAAAAGCCCCTCACCCGCGACGCGTTCCTAGACGTCGACGGCGTCGGCGCCAAAAAAGCCGACGCCTACGGAGAGGCGTTCCTCACCCTGATTGCTGAGAGCGGCGGGCGTCCCAGCTGAAGAGGGCGAGGCCCGCCCAGATGAAGGCGAATGTCGCCGCGTGGAGCGCCGAAAAGGGCTCGCCATAGGCGACGCCGACAAAGAACATCATGCTCGGGGCGGTGTACTGCATGAGGCCAAGCGTCGACAGACGCAGCCGCCGCGCGCCGAGCGCAAACAGCACCAGCGGAGCGACTGTGACGGGCCCCGTCAGCGCCAACAACACCCAAACGCCGAGGCTGTGATCGCCAGCAGCCACCACACCGCTTGGATAGCCCGTCGCCAACATCAAAACGCACGGGGCGGCGATCAGGGTCATCTCCACAAAAAGGGCGGTGAAGGCGTCCACCGGCAGTTGCTTCTTAAGATATCCGTAGACGGCGAATGTCGAAGCGAGGCCGAGCCCCACCAGCGGCGCCTCCCCGACGCCGATGGTCATGATCGCGACGCCAACGCAGGCGAGCGCGATAGCGACGACCTGGAAGGGCCGCAGCGCCTCCCTCAGCACCGCGACGCCCAAAAGCACCGTCATCAACGGATTGATGTAGTAGCCAAGGCTCGCTTCCAGCACCCGGTCATTGCCGATCGCCCAGATAAACAGCGTCCAGTTGGCCCCAACCAGGATCGATGTGACGACCAACAGCCCCAGGGATTTTGGATCGCGGATCAGCGCCTTGAGCTGGCCCGCGCCGCCCATCATGATGAGAAGCGCCCCCGCCGTCGGCGCCGACCAAACGGCGCGCTGGGCGACCACTTCCCACACGGACACCATGGACAACAGCTTGTAGAAGATCGGCGCAACGCCCCACAAACCGTAGGCGCCCGCCGCCGCGAGGAGCCCGCGTCGGACCTCCAGCGAAACGGCGGCGGCGGTCACGCCGCTCTCTTCAGGGGGCCGTTGATGAGCATCTCGGCGATCTGCACGGTGTTCAGCGCAGCGCCCTTGCGAAGATTGTCCGACACCACCCAAAGATTGAGGCCGTTCTCAATCGTTGGATCGACGCGGATTCGGCTCACATAGGTGGCGAAATCGCCGACGCATTCGACCGGCGTAACGTAGCCGCCGTCTTCCCGCTTATCGACCACGAGGAGGCCTGGCGCCTCGCGCAGGATGTCGCGCGCTTCTTCATCGTCGAGCGGGCGCTCCAGCTCAAGATTAACGGCCTCCGCGTGGCCTACAAAAACAGGAACGCGCACCGCCGTCGCGGTCAGCTTGATGGCGGGATCAAGGATCTTCTTCGTCTCCGCCGTCATCTTCCATTCTTCCTTGGTGTCGCCGCCATCAAGGAAAACATCAATATGCGGAATGACATTGAAGGCGATTTGCTTGGTGAACGCATCCGGCTCCACCGGGTCGTTCACGAAGATCGCGCGCGTCTGGTTGAAAAGCTCGTCCATCGCCGCGTGGCCCGCGCCCGACGTCGATTGGTAGGTGGAGACGACCACCCGCTTGATTCCCGCCCGGCGATGCAAGGGCGCGAGCGCCACCACAAGCTGCGCCGTCGAACAGTTGGGGTTGGCGATGATATTTTTATTCGTGTACTGGCCGATGGCGTCGCCGTTCACTTCCGGAACGATTAGCGGCACGTCCGGGTCCATTCGCCAGAAGCTGGAGTTGTCGATCACGATGGCGCCCGCCGCCGCCGCTTTCGGCGCCCATTCCTTCGCGACGCCGCCGCCCGCTGAGAAGAGGGCGATATCGACCTTCGAGAAATCAAAGAACTCAAGCGCCTCAACCTGCAGCGTTCGCTCGCCGAAGGAGACGTCTCGTCCCGCCGATTGGCGGGAGGCGAGCGCATAAACCTCGCCGACGGGGAACAGGCGTTCCGCCAAAATCGTCAACATTTCGCGTCCGACATTGCCGGTCGCGCCCACAATCGCGACATTGTAAGCCATCGCGAACCTCATCTTATTTTGGTTGAACGCGCCCTATAGCGCGGCGCGCCGCACAAGTCATCTGTGATCGAGCGTGAGCCATCGTCATTTGCGCCCGGCGCGGCGAACGGCGAGCTTGCCCCACATCGGATCCAATAGCCTAACGGAAATGGGGATGGCGTATGACGAAACCAAGCCGGGTGAAAACCCTGATCGTCGCCTTTTTTGCCGGCGCGGCGGCGCAGACGGGAACGGCCCTCGCCGGCGCGCAGCTGGTGGACAAAGAGGGCGTCGCCAATTTCGGCTACGACGTGGTCGCCTACCACACGGACCTGGCGGCCCAGAAAGGATCAGACGCCTTCACAGCGTCCCATAATGGGGCGGTCTTCTATTTCGCCAGCGCTGAAAACCGCGACGCCTTCGCCGCTGATCCGGAGCGCTACGCCCCAGCCTATGACGGGCATTGCGCCTACGCGCTCACCCGACACAAGAAACTAACGGTGGATCCGGAAGCGTTCTCGATCGTCGACCCCGCAACCGGACGCGAAGTGGACGCGGAGACGTATACGGCCGAGACGCGCGGCGTCCTCTACCTCAACTACAGTCCGGACGTGAACGACCAGTTCAACGCGGAGCTGCAAGACAACATCACGCTCGCCGACTTCGCTTGGAAGGATTGCCTTGAGCTGAAGCCCGCCGCGCGCCCCAGCAAGGGATTTCGCGATCTCCTGCCGGGCCGGCGCCCGAAGAGTTGTCCGGCAGGCGAAGCGCAATAGCGCTGTCGCCTCGCAAAAGAAAAGCGCCGCGGGCGGGATCGCCCGCGGCCCAGTCTCAGCAAGGCCCGCCGGCGTTTACTCGCCGGCGGTTTTTGCGGCGTCGGCCATGGAGTGGATCGTCGCCGAACTCGTTTCCTCGGGCGGCAGAGCCCGAGTGACGGCGATCTGGCCGCTGACTTGGGCGCCGTCTTTAATGGTGATGCTTGGCGTCTCGATGTCGCCTTCGACCGTGGCCGAAGCCGCCAGCATCACGCGCTTGGAGGCCTTGATGTCGCCCCGCACGGCGCCCAGCACCATCACTTCTTCCACGTTGATGTCAGCGGCGACAGTCGCGTTCTCGTCGATCATCAAGCTTTGATCGGCCACGAGTTCGCCGCTCACGTCGCCCGCCAAACGGCTCGGCCCGTTGCAAATGAGCTTGCCCTCTACGGAGCAGCCCTCCGCAAGCACTGTCACCAGTGCGTCAGACTTCTGCTGCGACCCGGTCCCAGCCCCGGCCGGCTTCCCTTTGAGGTTGAATACGGATCCGTTGCGCCCCGCCATGTTGTACGCCTCCTATTTTTCGGAAGGCGAGGAGCAGCAAGGCCGGGGCCGAAGCGCCCTCAACAACTGCAAAGCAGCTGCAATTGGAGGCGTTTGCGCGCTAGAGCCGTTTGCGTCTGAAATGATTCAATGCGAGTGCGGCAAACGGCTCTCAGTCTTTGTTTGCGCGAATTGCGGACGCGAAACCGGTGAGCTGCTTTCGCTGCAATTCGCTCTAGCTTGCGAGCTTATCGAGTTCCGCCAATACGGCGTCGCCCATGCCGGACGTTGAGACCACGTTCGGCGCGCCCATAGCGATATCCCCCGTACGGGCGCCGCCCGCCAGCGCCTGGTCCACCGCCTTCTCAAGAAGGTCCGCGGATGCGGCTTCGTTAAAGCTGTAGCGGTAGGCCATCGCTAAGGAGAGGATCGTCGCCAGCGGATTGGCTTTGCCTTGCCCTGCAATATCCGGGGCGGAGCCGTGAACCGGCTCGTACAACGCATGGTCGTCGCCCAGCGATGCGGATGGCAGCATTCCGAGGGAGCCCGTCGCCATCGCCGCCGCGTCCGACAAGAGATCCCCGAACAGATTGTCCGTCACAATGACGTCGAATTGCTTCGGCGCGCGCATGATCTGCATGGCGCAATTGTCCGCATACATATGAGAAAGCTCGACATCTTCGAAGCTTTCCTTATGCAGCTTTGAGATTTCTTCGCGCCAGAGAACGCCGGACTCCATGACGTTCGCCTTCTCAACCGACATCACCATCGAACGCCGCTTGCGAGCCAAATCGAACGCCACCCGGCCGACGCGCCGTATTTCGTTCGTCGTGTAGGCCTGCGTGTTGACGCCTTTGCGTTGGCCGTCCGGCAATTTGAAGATGCCGCGCGGCTCGCCAAAGTAGACCCCGCCCGTCAGCTCCCGGATGATCAGGATATCGAGGCCCTCGACAATCTCAGGCTTGAGAGACGAAGCGTCCACTAGCGGGCCGAAGCACAAGGCTGGGCGAAGATTGGCGAACAGAGAAAACTCGCGGCGCAGCTGAAGCAGCCCCGCCTCCGGGCGTTTGTCGAAAGGAACGGCGCCGCCGTCCCATTTCGGACCGCCAACGGCGCCTAGCAATATCGCATCGGCCGCGCGCGCTTTCTCCAGCGCCGCGTCAGTGAGGGGCGTCTTATGGGCGTCATAGGAGCAGCCGCCGACAAGGTCCTCCTCCATCTCGACACTGACGCCATGACGCGAGAACCATTCAATTACGCGGCGCGCCTCAGAGACGACTTCGGGACCAATTCCATCGCCCGGCAAAAGCAAAAGCTTGTGCGTCATCGGATCGCCAGTCTCCACTTCTCTATCGTGTTTCGAATCAGCCGCCACATGGCTTCAATTACGGCCCCATACCGCGCGTCTATTAAAGGATGATCACAAAAAGATCTGTGTCGTTCGTCGGCCCCATCCATGCGCGGCCGTGTTCGGCTCAGATCTCCAAATGAAGCGCTATGCGCTCGTAGCAAGCCACGGTTGGCGCGCCGCGCGCTCAGCCTCGAATGCGTCAATCGAGGACGCTTTTTGCAAACTGAGATCAATGTCGTCGCAACCGTTCAACAGGTTAACCTTCCGCTCCGGGTCGATATCGAAGTGGAACACTGCGCCCGATGGGGCCGAGACCGTCTGCGCCTCCAAATCGATTGCAAATCGATGGTTCGCCCCATTCGCCTCGTCGAGGAGCTTATCCACGTCCTCTTGCGGCAGGGTTATGGGGAGCACGCCGTTTTTAAAGCAATTATTGTAAAAGATGTCGGCGAAAGACGGGGCGATGACGCATCGAATCCCGAAATCGAGCAGCGCCCACGGGGCGTGCTCCCGGCTCGATCCGCACCCAAAATTCGGCCCGGCTACAAGGATCTCCGCGTTCTGGTAGACGGGCTGATGCAGAATGAAGTCATCGACCTTCACGCCATCGGCTGTGTAGCGCAGCTCGTAGAACAAACCCTTCGCCAAACCTTGCCGCTGGATAGTTTTTAAGAACTGCTTTGGGATGATCATATCGGTATCGATATTCGCCATCCCGAGGGGCGCCGCGACCCCTGTTAAAGTTGTAAATTCTTGCATTGGAACCCTAACGCGCAGCGATTGTTTAAAACGCCGCGGACGATAACCTGAGCGTGCAGGAATTACAAAGGCGTTAGAAAAATAGCAGGGCGGCGCGCGTGCGCGGCCACGCCCCTGGGGAGCGTTAAAGCCGGGTGTGGATCCCGCACTCCGTCTTTCCGGCGCCGGGCCAACGGCCGGCGCGCACATCTTCGCCATCCGTTATTGGGTGGGTGCAAGGCCAACATCCAATGGAGGCGAAGCCCTGATCGGCTAAGGGGTGCGAGGGCAAATCATGCTCAGACATGTACTGAGCAACTTCGTCTTTCGACCAGTTCGCCAGCGGGTTCACTTTGATATGCGTGCGTGAGGCTTCGAAGACCGGCAGCCGCGCCCGGCCCGCGCCGTGGAATTGCTTGCGACCGGAAATCCAAGCGTTGAACGGCTCTAGCGCGTCGGCGAGCGGGCGCACCTTCCTCAGATCGCAGCAGGCCTCTGTGTCGGAGCGCCATAAGTCGCCGTCCGGGTCCTCCGCCTCCAGCGCCTTCGCGGACGGCCGGATGGACCGCAGGTCCTCAAGCCCCAATCGCCGCTCAAGCGCATTGCGGTATTGCAGGGTCTGCGCGAAGTGCTTTTCGGTCTCCAAGAAAACGACCGGGGTTTTCGGGTCGACTTTTGAGACCAGGTGTAGCAGCACGGCGGCCTCCGTCCCGAAGGAGGACACAAGCGCAATACGGCCGGGAAACAATTCGCCGATCGCGTAATCCAAAATTTCAGCGGCGGGCGCGCCGCTCCAGCGCGCGTTCAGCGCGGGAATGTCGGCGTCGGTAATCATCCCGGGACGCGGCGACGGTTCGAGAAGGGCCTGCTGAGCGGACATGAACTGGGTCTCCTGGCGCCTCAGGCGGCGTTCGATTGCGCGCGCCGCAATGCAAGGGCTGGCCGCCGCGCATCGGCCGCCGGTTGATAGGCCACGGAAAACTCCGCCATGGCCGCGCGCCATTCCTCCGGCCCCACATCATCGCCTTGGGTCTCGAACGCATCGAACCCGCAGCGGGCCATGAAAGCGAATTGATCGCGCAAGACATCGCCGACAGCGCGCACTTCGCCTTGGTAGCCGAAGCGCTCCCGCAACAAACGCGCGTAGGAATAAGCGCGTCCATCCTTAAACGTCGGAAACTCTAAGGCGATCGCGGAGATGGCCTCCAGATCGCTCGCGATCTCTGACGGCGCCTCCCCGGCTTTCAGACGCACGCCGACCCGGCCGGGACGCTGGGCGAGCGTCTCGCGTTCCGCCCGCCACCGATCCAAAGAGACGAAGACATCGCCGAGGGGGGCTGCGTCCGCCTCATCATCCAGCGTCGTCCAGCTGTCGGCGATCGCCTCGCCGTTCTTAATGAGCGCCATAAAGCGCCTCCTTGAATGGGGCCGCGCCAATGCGGCGATAGGCGGCGAGAAAAGCCTCGCCCGGTTCACGGTGGTCCACATAAACGTCGACGACCTTCTCGACGGCGTCGACGATGTCGTCATAGGAGAAGCCTCGGCCCAGAATGTCGCCGAGAGAGGCGTTCTCCTCCGCCGAGCCGCCGAGGGTGATCTGGTAGAATTCCTCGCCCCGCTTCTCCACGCCCAGAATGCCGATATGGCCCACATGATGATGGCCGCAGGCGTTGATGCAGCCTGAGATCTTGACCTTCAGGACGCCGATATTGTGCTGGCGATCCAGATCCTCGAAGCGCTCGGCGATGCGCTGGGCCACCGGAATTGAGCGGGCGTTCGCCAGGTTGCAATAGTCGAGGCCCGGGCAACAGATGATGTCGGAGACGAGCCCCAGATTGGGCGTCGCCAGTTCCGCAGCCCGCAACGCGCTCCATATGGCGTAGAGGTCCGATTTCTTCACATGCGGCAGAACCAGGTTCTGCTCATGGGTGACGCGCACCTCGTCAAAGGAATAGGCTTCCGCTAAACCGGCGACCACATCCATTTGGTCGGCGGAGGCGTCTCCCGGCGGTTTGCCGATCGGCTTTAGAGAGATGTTGGCGATCGCGTAGCCGTTTTTCTTATGGGGCGCGACGTTCATCCGCACCCATTGCGCGAAGCTCTCATTCTCCGCCAGCCGCGCGTCGAGCTCCGCGGACGCATCGTTCAAATCATCAAACGGCGGCGGTGCAAAGTAGGCGGAGATCCGCTCAATCTCGTCGACGGGCAGCGCCAAAGCGCCGTCCTTAATCTGCGCCCATTCCTCTTCCACGAGGCGAGCGAACTCATCCGCCCCAAGCGCATTCACCAATATCTTAATGCGCGACTTGTACAGATTATCGCGGCGTCCCTCCATGTTGTAGACGCGCAAAATGGCCTCAAGATAGGAGAGCAGATCGCGTTGATGCAGGAACGGACGGATGGTGTGGCCCACATAGGGGGTGCGTCCGAGCCCGCCGCCGACAATTACCTCAAAGCCCGCTTCGCCCTCGTCGTTTTGGCGCATATGCAAGCCAATGTCATGCACCCGCACGGCGGCGCGGTCGTTCTCCGTCGCCGTGATTGCGATCTTGAACTTCCGGGGAAGGAACGAAAACTCCGGATGTAACGTCGACCATTGGCGAATGATCTCAGCGAACACGCGCGGGTCGGCGACTTCACCTTCGGCCGCGCCGGCGTATTGATCGGCCGTCACATTGCGGATGCAGTTGCCGGAGGTTTGGATGGCGTGCATCTCAACATCCGCCAGCCGTTCCAGAATCTCAGGCGTGTCTTCAAGCGCTGGCCAGTTGTACTGAATGTTCTGACGGGTCGTGAAATGCCCGTAGCCGCGATCATAGTCGCGGGCGATCGTCGCCAGTTGGCGCATTTGGCGGGAGGAGAGAACGCCATAAGGGATCGCCACCCGCAGCATGTAGGCGTGCAGCTGGAGATAGAGTCCGTTCATCAAGCGGAGAGGCTTGAACTGATCCTCCGTGATCTCGCCGGCCTTGCGCCGCGCCACCTGACCGCGAAATTGCGCGACCCTCTCACGGACCAAGGTCTCATCGAATTCGTCGTAACGGTACATGCTGTGCTCCGCCGCTCCTAAGAGGCGCTGTCAGACGACGCGCTACGAGAAGCGCTGTCGTCAGGCGCTATCCACGGCTCGACCCTGATCGTCGGCCCCGCGGCGCGGATGCTTTCGCGCAAATGCTTCTGACCGGACGCCACGCCGCCTTCTTCCGCATCCATCAGATAGGGCCCGACAATCTCCGTCTCCCGGGCTTCGCACGCCTTCAGCGCCTCCGCGGCGGCCTCCTTTTCAAAGAGCGCCGCTTCGCTCAAACGCAACGTCCAACCGCCCTCGGGGCTCAGATAGATAACGGCCCCGTCGCCAAGCCGATTGCCGGTGATCGCCTTCATGCGTAGGCCCTCTCAAAAATCGCTGCTGGCCGCTCCGTTGACTGATCGACGAGATCCAACAAACCGCGCCCATCCGCGAACTGGGCCACATCGCCGACGAGCACAATTGCTGGCCCTTTCACCTCGCCAGCCTTCACAAGACCTGGAAGGTCGCGCAGGGCGCCTTTGACGATTTTCTGATTGGCGCGGCTGCCGTTCTCGACGATCGCCACAGGCGTCGAGCCGGCGCGCCCATGGGCGATGAGGTTGCGGGCGATATCGTCCGCCGTCGAAACACTCATATAAAAGACGAGGGTCATGGCCGGGCTCGACAACGCCGCCCAGTCTATGTCGGGGGAGCCCCCGCCCGCCGCATGGCCCGTGACGAAAGTGACCGACTGGGCGTGGTCGCGGTGGGTGAGCGGGGCGCCTGTCTCCGCCGCGCAGCCGAGGGCGGCCGTGACGCCAGGGACGACGAAAGCGTCGACGCCCGCGGCGCGCAGAGCTTCCAATTCTTCTCCGCCGCGGCCGAACACGAACGGATCGCCGCCTTTAAGGCGCACCACCCGTTTGCCTTCTTGCGCCAAACGGATCATCAGCTCGCCAATTTCAGACTGCGGAAGGCTATGGTCTGACTTTTTCTTGCCCACATAGATGCGATCCGCATCGCGGCGCACAAGCTCAAGGATCGCGTCGTCCACCAGATTGTCGTGGAGCACCACATCCGCCTCTTGCAAAATGCGCAAGGCCTTCAGGGTAAGGAGCTCCGGATCGCCGGGTCCGGCCCCGACAATATGAACGACGCCGGCTTCATCTTCCGTTTGCGGCGCGTTGAGGGCGCGCACCATGGCCTCGCGCGCGCCGGGCGCGTCGCCCGCCAAAGCGCGCTCCGCCACCGGGCCGGAGAACACCCGCTCCCAGAAGCGGCGCCGCGCCGGCCCGCCGGCAATGCGCGCCGCGACAGCGGGGCGGAAGGCGCGGGCGAGCGCCGCCAGATCCGACATGCGCTGCGGCAACAGCGCTTCAATGCGCGCGCGCAACGAGCGGCCGAGCACCGGGGCGGACCCGGCCGTGGAGATCGCGACGACCACGTCGCCCCGATCGACGATGGACGGGGTGATAAAGTCGCACAAATCCGGCTGATCGACGGCGTTAGCGGGAACGCCCGCCGCCCGCGCCGCCTCGACGATTGAGCGATCCAGCTCTTCGTCATCGTTCGCCGCGAAGACCAATCGGGCGCCGCTCAGGTCGTCCGGCTCAAACCCCCGCTTGATAAAGGCGGCGCTCGGAAAGGCCGCGATAAGGTCGGCCTCCATCGCTGGCGCG
>JBCDJH010000008.1:0-15957 GCA_038747965.1 Pseudomonadota bacterium | reverse complement strand
TCGCCCTAAGGCGCCGCCGGGGCGGCTCCAGCCTTTGCGGGGGATGGCGCTTCGCCGCCCTTGGCCGCATCGGCGGGCGGCGGCGGACTTTCCGCTGGGGGCGCAGCCGCGGCGTCCACAGCAGCCTCGCTGGAGGCGGTTGGCTCTGATTCGGGAACCTCCTCGGCTGGCGAAGGAGGAGGCGCGTCGCTTTGAGAAGCCGCCGCGGCGACGCCGGCGGACGCTGGCTCCGGCGCTGCAGCTTCTGCTGCGGGCTTCGGCTCAACGGACGCGGCCTCGGGCGCCTGTGCGGCCTCGGCGGGCGACGGGTCCGGCGCATCGGTCGCCGCAGGCTCGGGGGCGGGCGCCTCCGGCGGGCGCAGCTGAAGCAGCTCGGCCTGGCTCTGCTCCTCCAACAGCTCCACATCGACTTCAAGGGGCTGGCTCGGCAAAGCGGGCGGCGTCAGCGCGCCGGTCTCGCCATAGCGCCGGATAAGCGACGCCCACGCATCGGCCGATCGGGGCGCGGCGGCGTCCAGCAGGCCCTCGTCAGGGCTGCGCGGGGCGTCGATAGCGGCCGCGAGCCAGGGCGCCGCCGCAGCGCGGGCGCCATAGCGGGCGCGGGCGATATCGCCGCGCAAACGCAAGGCGCGCGCCGACGGCCGCTCCGCCAACAAGGGCGCGAGGACCGCTTCCGCCTCCACCCATTCCTCTAGAGCGGCGTGCTGAGCGCTCAGCACCATGCGCGCCTCGTCGGATTGCGGGGCCTTGGCCGCAAGCCGCCGCATCCGCTTGGCGCGCTCTTGGGCTTTCTCCCCTGGTTTCAGGCCCGCGTACGCAGCAGCGATGGCGGCGGAGGGGGCCTCGGCAAAGGCGGTCTCTAGGATCCGGGAGGCGCGGCGATCGTGCCCGTTGGCGCTGAGGCGCCGGGCCGCGATGAGGGCGGCGGGCGCAAATCCGGGCGCGAGCTTGGCGGCGCTGGCCGCCTCTTCCGCCGCCGCGGCTTCGTCGCCGGCAGCCTCCGCCGCCTCAGCGTCAGCGGTGAGGAGCGCGGCGCGGTAACGGCGGGCGGACGGGGCCTGGATCGCGCCGCTGCGCTCAGCCAGATCAAGAGCGGCGCGCGCCGCCCCCCAGGCGCCCGCGCGCAACTCCGCGTCAAACACCGCTTCAAAGGTCCAAGGCGCGGTGGGGCGCAATTGGAACGCCCGCGACGCATAGCGCCGCGCCGCCTGATCGTCGCCAATGCGCTGGGCTTGGAGGAATAGGCCCCGCAATCCAAGAAACTGGGTGTCCGGCGATGTCATCATTTCGGAGAAGTTTCGCTCCGCCTCCGCATCATCGCCGTTGAGCTGCGCGGCTTGCGCCGCGAGAAGACGCGTAAGCACGGGCTCATCCAAGAGGGCGCGCGCCTTGCGCGTCAGCCGCTGGGCCTCGGCCCCCTCACCGGCGGCGACAGCCGTCAGCCCCCGCGCGAGCGCGGTCATCCCAGCGCGCCGCCGCGAGGCGCGGCGCCGCGCGGCCATCCGGGCCGGCAAGCCCGCGAGCCGTGTGAACAATCGCGTCGCGAGCACCAAAAGCGCCGCGCCCAAGGCGAGGACCGCGAGCATGGCGCTGAGGGACGTGGACATGCGCCAACCATCCCCCTCGACGACCACCGCGCCGGTCTGGGAGCTCAGCCAATACGCCCCGCTGGAGACCAGGCTGAGCAGAACAAGAAAGAAGAAGGCGCGATACATAATCATCCAGCTCTAAAAGCGCGCGTGGGCCACGCTCAGCGGTCGGTTCGATCCCACACCCGCCATAAAGGCCCCCTTAGTGCGCCAGCGACGATAGCGGAGCAAAACCGCCCTACCCTTCCGGCAACGCGCGCAGGATGTCCGCATAGGCCGCATCAAGCGCCGCCTGAAGAGCGACTTGCGCCTCTGCCGCAGAAATCCAAGCGCCCATGGCCGCCGCAGGATCCTCTGGCAACCCGCGCAGCTCCAGCAACGCCGCCGCGAAATCGCCCTCCCCGACGCGCGCTTCGGCGCGGGCGAGAATCGGGCCGGTCGCTTCCCCCTCCACATCGCCGACGGGCCGCACCGTGAAGACGTTCTTCATACCCGACAAAAGCCCATCGATCGCGCCATCCGCCGCAGCCCGTTGATCGGCGCGCCAGGCGGCGTCCGCCGCCTCCGGAAAGGCGGTGACCAGATCGCCGCGGGGCGGCAACCCGGCGTCGGCGTATTTTTCAAGAAGCCCGAGCCCGGGGACGCCATCGGTCATCGCCTCCAGGGTCTGATACTGCAGCCGGAACGGACGGCCAGCGTCCGCCGCGTCGCGCAGGTTCGTGAAGGCGATCATCACCGCCGTGCGTTTTGGGAGCCCTGTCAGGCGAACCGACTCAAGACGCTGCAGGCGTCTATCCGTATCCGCCCCAAGCCGCTCCGCTTCGCTGCGGGCGATATCGACCGCTTCATCCGTTTGCGCGACCCGGTTCTGCAAACGCGCCACGCGATCTTGCAATTGGGTCAGCCGCTCACCCAAGAGGTCGGCCGAGCCCGCGCCCTGCAAGGCGTCCTCCCCAGCTGTAAGAGCAGCGTCCGAGCTTGCCGCGCCGCCCGAGCGCCCCGCGCCCTCAGCCACCAAAATCACCTCGGTGAGCTGCGCTTCAAGATCGTCCAAGCGCTCATAGAGCGCGCCGATCTCCGCCGCCGCCCCGCCGCTGTCGCCGCGTCCGCCCCCCGCGGCCACTTGGGCGGAGAGCGTCTCGATCCGGCGCTGCATGTCCGGCAGCTCGCCAATGACCGTCGCCGTGGACTCCAGCGTCCGCAGGCGAATCTCGGCCTCGCGCTGGGCCGTCTCCAGCGCCTTTAGCTCCGCCCGCAACGGCTCAAGCTCGCCAGCGTCCCCGCCGGTGTCGACTTCGGCGAGGCGCGCCTCCATAGCCGCCTCCAGCTGGGCCACAAGGTCGGCCTCGCTTGGGCCCCGAAGAACGCCCGCGACGAACCCGCCGGCGCCGACGATCGCAATCAGCGCCGCGACGATCGCCGCCAGAACCACGCCGCGTCCGCCGCCCTTTTGGCGTTCGGCCCGGCGATCCTCCGGGCGGATCTCTTCCCTAGGCGATCCGTCATCCCTAGAGGATCCGTCATCGACGAGTTCGGCTTCCACGTCCTCGGCGCTCGGCTCGGTGTCATCATGCATGGCGACAAACGATTCCGTTGGTGGTTTTCAGCGGACGATAGACGGCCGCGAAGGGGGGCGACAAGGGGCGATCTGGGGAAACCCAACACGGCGAATTCGGGCCCTATGGCGCAGGCGTCATGGCGTCCAAGAGCGCGTCCTGATCCGGTCGGGCGGCGATCCTGCGCTCCCGCCACGAGCCGCCCGCCGCCTCCGCGACGGCCTCGCTAAAGCAGGCCGCGCCAAGGGCGCCTAAACGGTCTGCAACACCCGCGCCTTCAGCGAGGCGCAAAAAAATCCGCGCCGTACGCGGAGAGAAAAACGTCACCCAATCGAGGCCCGGCGGCGAGGCCGCAAGGCGCGCGACGAAACCGGCGGAGAAGGCCGTTGCCGGCGCCGCGTCGTAGATGGGCAAGCGGCGCGCTTCGAACCCCAAATCGTTGAGCCGACCGGCGAGATCCCCCGCAACCGCAGCGCCGGAGGGATGCAGGATGGACGCCCCAGGCGCGGCCTCCGCGGCAAGCAGCGCGGCGAGCGCGTCAACGTCGCCGCCAGCGACGCGAACGCGTTCAAACCCGGCGGCCCGAGCCTCGGCGGCGGTGGTCTCCCCCACCGCAAAAACGGGAAGAGCGCGCTCCAGGGTGAGGCCCGCGAAAACACGCACGCCATTGGCGCTGGTGAAGGCGATCGCGTGGGCGCCGGCCAACTCGTCATCAACGCTCGCCCGCGTCGCGCGGACAGAGAACAAGGGCTCCAGCACCGGCGTCCACCCCCGCGCCTCCAGCCGCGCCGCGAAGGGCGCCGCGTCGTGCTCTGCGCGGGTGACGGCGACCCGGAGCCGCGCCGTCACAATTTGATAGCGTCGAGAAAAGCGGGCCCAGCGGCCTTGGCGATGTCGTCCCCGGCCTTCGCCCCTAGCTCATAGGCCTCGGCCACCGGATCCCGCTCCAAGCGAATGGACCGGTCGACGTCATGGCTTTCCTTACCATCCGGGGCGAGCACTTGGCCGCGGAAGCGAAGGGCGTCGCCGTCCAGCTCCGCAAGCGCCGCAATAGGCGTGCGGCAAGAGCCGTCCAACGCCGCCAAGAACGCCCGCTCGGCCGACAACCGAATCTCCGTCTCCCGATGATTGAGGGGCGCCAGCATGCCGAGCGTCTCCGCATCGTCGCTGCGGACTTCGAGGCCGATGGCGGCCTGGGCCACCGCCGGCAACATGTCGTCCACTTCGCAAATCGCCGTGAGCTTGTCGGCGAGACCAAGACGGCGTAGCCCAGCAAGGGCGAGGAATGTGGCGTCCACCTCGCCGTCCGCCAGCTTCCGCAGCCGCGTCTCCACCGTGCCGCGGATGGTTTCGACTTTGAGATCCGGCCGCGCCTTCAGCACCTGCGCCTGCCGCCGGATGGAGGCGGCGCCGACCACCGATCCCGCCGGCAACTCTTCGAGGCTTTTGGCCTTATGGCTGATGAAAGCGTCCCTTGGATCTTCTCTCGGCAGAAAGGCGCACAGGCGCAATCCGTCCGGAAGCTTCGTCGGCACGTCTTTCATGGAGTGCACGGCGAGATCGATCCGTCCGTCCAGCAGGGCGTCCTCGATTTCCTTGGTGAAGAGGCCCTTGCCGCCGAAGGCCCGAAGAGCCTTGTCCTGGATTTTGTCGCCGGACGTGACGATGGTCACGATATCGGCCTTCTCGCGGATTTTGTCCTCGCTGGGCCAGCCATGGGCGTCTGCAAGCCGCTGCAGGGTCTCCCGCGACTGGGCGAGCGCTAGGGGCGAGCCCCGGGTGCCGATGTTCAAAAGCTTCGCCATATCCTCTAGGTCAGTTTTGGTTTTTTGACTTGGTTGGGATTTATCACGTTGGCGGCGGGCGAGGCGACCACAGTTTTGGGTTTGGAGACGAGCTGCGACGAGACAGCCGCCGCCGTGGTGCGCCGGGACGCAGACGGGACGGCGCGGATCCTCAGCAACATCGTGTTCAGCCAGCTTAAGGAGCATCGGCCCTATGGCGGCGTTGTGCCCGAGATCGCGGCGCGCGCCCATGTGGAGCGCCTGGACGCGATGACGCTGGAAGCGATGCGCGAGGCGGCCATGTCGTTCAGCGATCTCGATGCGGTGGCGGCGACGGCGGGCCCAGGCCTTATCGGCGGCGTGATGGTGGGGCTGACGACCGCGAAGGCGATCTCCATCGGCCACGGGTTGCCGCTCATCGCCGTCAATCATTTGGAGGGCCACGCCCTGTCGCCGCGCCTCACCGAAGACGCGCCCTTCCCTTACCTGCTGCTCCTCGTCTCCGGCGGACACACCCAGCTTCTGATCGTGCGGGGCGTCGGCCAATATCAGCGGCTCGGCTCGACGATAGACGACGCGGTCGGCGAGGCGTTCGACAAGACCGCCAAACTCATGGGGCTCGGCTATCCCGGTGGGCCGAACCTCGAACGGGCGGCGAAAAGCGGCGATCCGAAGCGCTTTGCGTTGCCGCGACCGCTGGCGAAAAGGCCGGGCTGCGACTTCTCGTTTTCCGGGCTGAAGACCGCCGTGCGTCTCGCCCTCGCCGATATCGACGCACCGGATGAGCAGGACGTAGCCGATCTCGCCGCATCGTTTCAGGCGACCGCGGCCGCCAGCCTGAGCGAGCGCTCCCGCCGCGCCATGGAGATCTTCCGCCGGGACGCGGAGCCCGGCGCCCCGCTCCGCTTCGTCGTGGCCGGCGGCGTCGCCGCCAACGGCGCAATCCGGGCGGCGCTCAGCGCGCTCTGCGCCAACGAGGGCTTTGCGCTCGCCGTCCCGCCGCCCGCGCTCTGCACGGACAATGGCGCGATGATCGCCTGGGCGGGGGCCGAGCGGCTGCGTCTTGGACTTATCGACGATCTCTCCGTCGCGGCGCGGCCCCGTTGGCCCCTCGACCCGGACACCGCGGCCGCCATGAACCATAAAGGGCGCAAGGGCGCCAAAGCTTGAGCTGACAAAGGACCGAGCCATGACTGACGCATCATCCGCAAGCGCTTCTCCAAGCAGCGCGCCGCGTCGGCGCCTCGCCCTTGTCACCGGGGCCTCCGCCGGCATCGGCGCGGCGTTCGCCCGCAAGCTCGCGGCGCGCGGCTACGACCTCGCCCTCACGGCCCGCCGACGGGACAGGATGGAAGAACTCAGCGCCTCCCTCGAAAAAGCGTATGGCGCAAAAAGCGTTGTCGTGGAGGCCGATCTCGCGGACCCCGCCGCGCCGGACGCCATCTTCGAAGCGGCGACGGCGGACGGCCGCGCGATCGACGCGCTCGTCAACAACGCCGGCTACGGCCAACCGGGCTTCTTCCAGGACGCCCCCTGGGAGACGCACCGCGACTTTCTCAACGTGATGGTGACGGCCTACGCCCACCTCGCCCACCTGGTCTTGCCCGGCATGCTGGCGCGGCGCTTCGGGCGTATCATCAACGTGGCCTCGCTCGCGGGCCTGGCGCCTGGCAGCCAAGGCGCGACTCTCTATGGCGCATCAAAGGCTTTTCTCATTAGCTTCACCCAATCTCTGAGCGCTGAGACCAAAGGAACCGGGGTGCGGGCGAGCGCTGTCTGCCCTGGCTTCACCCGCTCTGAATTCCACGATGTGACGGGCTCGCGGGAGGTGGTGGACGCCCTGCCCCAGGCCCTCTGGAGTTCGGCGGCCGAGGTGGCCGAACAGGCGCTGGACGCCGCAGACCGCGATCAGACCGTCTTCATACCGGGCGCCGTGAACAAGGCGATCGCAGGCCTCGTTCGGCTGACGCCCACCGGCCTCGCGGAAGAACTCGCCCGACGGCAATCAAAGCGCTACCGTTACATGGGACCGCGCAGCGCTCAGCCCAGCAAGGGAAGCGATACGGGCGGTTAGGGCTTGGGGAGCCATCGCATGTTTCCGATTTCCGACGACAATCCGCATTCCGCGTTCCCGGTTTTCACGCTGTTGTTCATCGGGGGATGCATCGCCGCGTTTGTCTGGCAAGTCAGCCTGCCGCCAGAAGCGTTGCAACAAGCCATTATCTCGTTCGGGGCGGTTCCCGCCGTCATCTTTGGAACGGCCGAGCCGGCTTACCCCGCCCTCGCGCCCGCCCCATGGCTCACGCTTTTCACGTCCATGTTTCTCCACGGCGGCCTTTTGCATCTGGGCGGGAACATGCTGTTCCTGTGGATCTTCGGAGACAATGTGGAGTGGGCGGTGGGCCGGCTGAAGTTTGTCGTCTTCTACTTCCTGTGCGGCGCGGCCGCAGCGCTCACCCAGGCGTTTGTGGACCCAAGCTCACAGATCCCTTTGATTGGCGCGAGCGGCGCGATCGCGGGCGTGCTCGGCGCGTACCTCGTGCTGTTTCCCTTCGCTGAGGTGCGGACGCTGATTTTCCTCATCCTCATCGTTCAGATGGTCCACATCCCGGCTGTTATCGTGCTTGGCGTGTGGTTCGCCGTCCAAATCTTCTCGGGCGTGATGTCCAGCGCCGAGGCGGGGATCGCTTTCTGGGCGCATGTGGGCGGCTTTGTCGCCGGGATCGTTCTGATCCCGTTCTTTAAACGACGCGAAGCGCGGTTCTTCACACCGCCGCGCCACGCGCCGTTTTCAAGAGCTTGAAGCGAGTTACGCCGGCTTCACGTCAAGGCTGACAAGCTCGCCAGAGCGAACGACGCAGGCCGCTTCCATATCCTCGCCTCCGTCCCGCGCGCGCAGCTGAATGGTGAGCGTGCGAAGCCGGCCGGACTTTTTCGCCTTCGCCATGCGCAAGCGATAGGCCTCCGACGAATAGTCCTTCTCAAGCTCCATCCGGCACACTTCGAGCGCTTCTCCGTAGGGACTCGCTGCCGCGGGGCTCGCGCCGAATGTCATCACGGATAGTCCAAGCGCTGCGACGATCGACGCGGCGAAGGCGGGCGCGCCTGCGCGGGCTCGCCCTTTGGTGGGTTGGTTGGTCATGGGAAGTCTCCCTCTCTGAGCGCGCCCTTAAGCGCAATTGACTATATGTTTTTTAAGTATTCTATATCTTTTTTGTATGTCAATGGTTTTTGTGTGAAGAACTTGTTACGACGGGGCGGCGCTGCGGCTTGAAGGCCGGACGCGCCGTTTGAAGCCGGGAGGAAGCCCTCGCAGATGGGTCGGACCTACAATCAGTCCTGCGTGCTCGCTTACACGCTCGACCTTTTGGGCGAGCGTTGGACGTTCTTGATCGTGCGGCAGCTATTGCTTGGGCCGCAGCGCTTTGCTGAGATTCTGGCGGGGCTGGAGGGCATCGGCCCGAACCTGCTGACGAAGCGACTGCGGGACCTGGAGGACGCGCGCTTGGTGGAGCGCGCCGCGGGCGCCGGCAAAGCGCAGCGATACCAGCTCACGGCCGAGGGCGAAGGGCTCCGTTCCGTTCTTGGCAATCTCGTCCGTTGGGGGTTCGCCTATTTGGTCTCGGACCCGGACCAGAGCCTCTTGCGCTACTTTTCAGGCGAGGACGGGAAAGGCCTCACAGCGGACGCGATCGCTCTCGCGATGGAGGCGTACGCCAAGCGGCGCGCCTTTGGAGACACGGAGTTTATCTGCCGCGTGCAGATTGAGGACGCCGTATTCACCCTCTTCCACGTCAATCAAAAACTGCTAACGCGCCGGGGCGACGAAGCGCCGGCCAACGCGCAAGTCGCCTCCGATCGGCAGACCCTGCGTTCAATCCTGACGGGCGCACTGCCAGTTGAAGAAGCGGAGCGGACCGGCCAGCTCAGCCTTGAAGCGCCGCCTGAGGTGGCCGAAGCGCTTCGAAAGGGCATCCTCGCCCCCGCGCGATTGTGATCGCAGCGGGCCTGCCCTACGGGCCCTAGACTGGCTAGCATCCCTTTCGCCGAGAGAGGGGAGCGCCGCCATTTCCAGCATCAATGATCCGTCCGCGACGCTGTCCGAGGGCGACATCGCCGCCTGGCGACCTGCTGCGCCTCTACCTGAAAAAGCCGATCGCGCCGCGCCCTTGCGAACCGCGCTGAAGGACGCGGGCGTCAGCGGCCCGCTGCAACTCGCGGGGTCGCATTTTGCGATGGGCTGCGTCGCCCTTGAGATCACCCAGCGCTGCAATCTCGACTGCGCGCTCTGTTACCTGTCGGACCATTCTGAAGCCGTGCGCGACGTGCCGCTGGAGGAGATCTATCGCCGCATCGACCGCATTCGCGACCAGTATGGTCCCCACACGAATGTTCAAATCACCGGCGGCGATCCCACCTTGCGAGCGCGCGATGAGCTGATCGCCATCACCCGGCGCGTGCGCGAGCGCGGCTTAGTGCCCTCTCTCTTCACCAACGGAATTAAAGCGACGCGCGATCTCCTGCGCGATCTGGCGGAGGCGGGCCTGCGCGATGTCGCCTTTCACGTGGACATGACCCAAGGGCGCAAGGGCTACGCGAATGAGCGGGCGCTGAACGCTTTGCGCCTTGAATATATGGAGCGCGTGCGGGGACTTGGGCTCCATTGTATCTTCAATACGACTGTCTTCGACGGCAATCTGGCGGATGTGGAGATGCTGGCGGGCTTCTTTCGCCGGGAAGCTGATTTGGTCCGTATGGCCTCCTTTCAACTTCAGGCGGAGACCGGGCGCGGCGTCCTCGGCGCGGCGGGCGCGGACGGCCTCACCGTCCCCGGGGTCCTTCAGCGGATTGAGCGCGGCGCCGAGGCGCGGCTGCATTTCGACTGGCCGCAGATCGGCCATCCCGACTGCAATCGCTACGGCTCTTTATTTGTGGCAGGCCGGCGCGCCGAGCCAGTTTTCGACGATGAGGCGCTGTTCGCCGCCGCCTTCTCCGCCGGTCGGGGGCTGCGCTTTGACCGCCACAAGCCCTTGACGGCGCTGCGCTCCGCCCTCGCCTTCGCCCGCAAAAACCCCAGCCTTGTCGCCCGTTTTGCGGGGTATGGTTGGCGCAAGGCGATGGCGCTCGCGCCCGGCCTCGCCGCCAGCGGCGGAAAGCTCCGCAAGCTTACATTCTATGTTCACAACTTCATGGATGCGGGCGCGCTCGACGCCAAACGCTGCGAGGCGTGCGTCTTCATGACGATGACCAGCGACGGCCCGATCTCCATGTGCGTCCATAACGCAAAACGCGACGCCTTCATCCTTCAGCCCGTCAAAATGAGCGACGGCCAGGTCTGGCGCCCGCTAAAGACCGGCAATCCGGGCGCAGAATTGCCGCTCAAACTCCTCAAAGGCCGACGGCGACAGGAGGCGGACGCGCGCCGGCGGGCGAACTGAACGCAGCGTCTATTCGGTGGCGGCGTCGTTCAGCGCCCAATCATATTCGTAAGCGTCGATCTCAATATCGCCGGCGAGCGCTTCGCTGAGCGCGCCTTTGGCGTGCTTGCGGATCTCCGCGAGAACCCCCGCCTCATCGCCGCCAAAGTCTGGGAGGTACCAAGAGTAAATTTTCGAAAGCGTCGCCTCGCCGTCCGCGCCGATCCGCACGCCGCGCGGATTGTTCACGTACGCTTCCGCCGCCGCTGTCATTTGCGCGTCGATCTTCGCGCCCCGATAGGCCTCCGCGCCCAGGTTCGGACATCCAAGCGCCGCGCAGTTGAAAATGTAGTGAATGCGCGGCTCGTTCCATACCGGGCGAACGATGCCGCTTTCAATGTCGTTGAGCGACAAGCCCTGGCCGTTCACTTCCACGATCTCCCGGCCCCAAGGCCCGGTTGAGAGCAGTCCTGACTTGATCTTGCGGATCGAGGAGACTGGGTAATTGTCAAGAATGAGCGCGACCGTCCGCGCATTATAGAGGTTCGTCCAATAGGCGAGTTGCACATCCCGGTTCAGCGTGCGCGGATCGACGTCCTGCAGTGCAGCAAGATAAGCGTCCAGCGCGGCGCGATCGTCGGGCGTCACGTCCGCGTAGGCCACGCGCGCGACGCCGTCATCGCCAAGCGCCACATAGGAGCTAAGAAACGCGTCCCAAGCGTCATGGTCGACGGTGATGACGGATCGCCCGTCATACTCCGCCCACATGGGATCGACGAGCTTCGATTTCGCGACCGCCAAACGCTCCAACGCCGGCGCGGCGCCGCCCAACAGCAAAGCCGCCCCTGCCGCCAGAGCGCGCAAGCCCCAAGTCCGCAAGTCCGAGGCGCTTCGGTTTGTTTTCTGCTTCGCCATATTCGCCGCTCCCGCATTTCGATTAATCGAAATCGTCGGTAGCAGCGGCGGTGTTCACCCGCCAGTCACGATGGCGCGAGAGGCTGGCGCGCCCGAGCGGCGCGTCTAACCGTTGGCGGCGACGCGAGCGAGCTCCGCCCAGCTGCGATGCTCCCGGTCAAGATCATGCGCCGCCATGGCCGCCATAGTGACAATCTCTGACGTCTTGGCGCCCAGCTGCGTGATCTGGATCGACTTCTCAAGCCCGATGACCAGCGGGCCGATCACCGTCGCGCCGCCCAGCACCGAAAGCAGCTTGGTGGAAATGCTGCCCGTGTGGATGCCCGGCACGATCAGCACATTGGCCGGGCCGGAGAGCCGCGAAAACGGGAAGGCCTTCGCCGCCTCTTCGTCGAGGGCGACATTGGGCGACATCTCGCCTTCATATTCGAAATCCACGTCCCGGCGACCGTCCAGAATCTCGACGGCGTCGGACAGGCGTTTTGAATAGGGCGTCGAAGGCCAGCCGAAGTTTGAATAGGAAAGAAACGCCACCCGCGGCGTATGGCCAAGCTGGCGCGCCGCATGGGCCGCTTGCACGGCGATATCGGCGATCTCATCGGACTCCGGCAATTCGGTCACGTTGGTGTCCGCCATAAAAATGGTCCGACCCTTGGACAGGATCACGGACATGCCGATGACCTTTTCGCCGCGGCGCTCCGGTATCACGAGCTTCACCGCATTCAACACGGTGTCGAAGTTCCGCGTGACGCCAGAGACCATGGCATCCGCATGGCCAAGCGCCACCATGCAGGCGCTAAACACATTCCGGTCGTTGTTGACGAGCCGCTGCACGTCGCGGAAGAGATAGCCCTGCCGCTGCAGGCGGCGATACAAATGATCCGTGTAGTCTGGATTGTAGGTGGAGACGCGGGCGTTGTGGATCTCCATTTCTCCGGATGGGTCAACGCCGATGCTGGCGATCAACTCGCGGATCGGCTCTTCCCGGCCGATAAGGATAGCCTTGCCGAGCCCCTCGTTTTGGAAGGCGCAAGCTGCGCGGATCACAGCCTCGTCTTCGCCTTCGGCGAAAACCACGCGTTTTTGCTCGGCGCGCACCGATCCGTAGATTTGCTGCAAGAACGACGCCGTCGGATCGAGCCGCGCATCCAGCGTGTGGGCGTAAGCGTCGAGGTCCTCAATCGGTTTGCGCGCGACGCCGGACGTCATCGCCGCTTCCGCCACCGCCGGCGCGACGGCGCTGATGAGGCGCGGATCGAAGGGCGTCGGGATGATGTAGTTCGGCCCATAAACGAGGCGCTTGCCATAGGCGGCCGCTACCTCGTCCGGCACATCCTCACGGGCGAGCTTTGCGAGAGCCCGCGCGCAGGCGATCTTCATTTCTTCATTGATGGTGGTGGCGTGCACGTCGATGGCGCCGCGGAAAATGTAGGGGAACCCCAGAACGTTGTTCACCTGATTGGGATAGTCGGAGCGGCCCGTCGCCATGATCGCGTCGCCGCGCACGTCTTCCACATCCTCAGGGCGGATTTCCGGGTCCGGATTGGCCATCGCGAAGATGATTGGGTTCTTCGCCATGGAGCGCACCATCTCCTTGCTCACCACCCCGCCGACGGAAAGGCCGATGAAAACGTCAGCGCCCTCCATCGCCTCGGTGAGCGTTCGCTTATCCGTGTCGACCGCGTGGGCGCTGCGGAACTGATCGACGCCTTCGGTGCGGCCGCGGTAGATCACGCCCTTCCGATCACAGACGATTGCGTTTTCCTGGGGCAGTCCCATCGCCTTGATGAGGCCGATGACGGCGAGCGCGGACGAACCGGCGCCGTTCACCACGACCTGCGCATCCTCGATTTTCTTGCCGGCGAGATCGAGCGCGTTCAAAAGCGCCGCCGCAGCGATGATCGCCGTGCCGTGCTGATCGTCGTGAAAGACGGGAATGTCCATCACCTCGCGCAGACGTTCCTCGATCACGAAGCTGTCCGGCGCTTTGATGTCTTCCAGATTGATGCCGGCAAAGGCCGGCCCGAGATAGCGCACGCAGTTGATGAAGGCGTCGACGTCGCTTGTGTCGACTTCCAAATCGATGGAGTCGATGTCCGCGAAGCGTTTGAAGAGAACGGATTTGCCTTCCATCACCGGCTTCGAGGCCAACGCGCCGAGGTCGCCGAGCCCCAAGATTGCGGTGCCGTTCGAGATCACCGCGACCATGTTGCCCTTCGCCGTATAGTCGTAAGCGCAGGCCGGATCCTCGGCGATTTTCACCACGGGAACAGCGACGCCGGGGGAATAGGCGAGCGACAAATCATGTTGCGTCGCCATAGGTTTGGTGGGGGTCACCTCCAACTTGCCGGGCTTGCCGCTTGAGTGGAATTTAAGGGCCTCTTCGTCCGTAAAGGTGCGGCGAGCTTCGTCCATTTCCCTTGGCCTTTTAATCTGCAGTCTGACTGATACGGCTTGCTGGAGCGCCGGGCCTTTATCGCATCGCCCGAACTCTACTTTTTGCGTTATACACCAATGTCTTGTCGTTAATAGCCCGATCGCGCCAAAGATCATCCGCTTTGCGCATCTGGGTCTTGATTGAGGCCGCCGGCCGCTCCATTTCCCTAACTCTGTTATGAGAGACACTGGCAAGCGAAATAGGCGAGCGAAATCATGTTGATTGAAACGGAAGCGACCCCGAATCCGGCGACCCTAAAGTTCCTCCCGGGCCGAGACGTGTTGGGATCGGACGGTCGCAGCGCAGGCGGCATGGACTTTCCGACGGCCGCCAGCGCCGCAGGCGCCTCCCCCCTCGCCGAAGCGCTGTTCGCGGTCGATGGGGTCGACGGGGTGTTCTTAGGCGACGCGTTCATTTCGGTAACGAAAGCCGACATGGCGGAGTGGGGCGCTCTGAAGCCCACCGTGCTTGGCGTGGTCATGGAGCATTTCGTGGCCAATCGTCCGGTCTTGAACGACGCGTCGGCAAGCTCGGCCGCTTCGCCCGCCGACGCCTACGAAGGCGACGACGCTGAGGTGGTCGAACAAATCGTCGAGCTGCTGGAGACGCGCGTCCGTCCAGCGGTCGCCCAAGATGGCGGCGATATTGTCTTTCACAGCTACGAACCGGGCGACGGCGTTGTGCATCTGCACATGCGCGGCGCTTGCGCTGGATGCCCGTCCTCGACGATGACGCTGAAATCCGGCATCGAGAATCTCCTCAAACACTACGTGCCGGAAGTCACGCGGGTCGAACCGGTTCTTTAACCGGCGCCCGTCGAGATGAACCGCCGAAGGCGCGTTACGTCTTTGTGATCGGCCGCTCCTCGGCTAAGGGAGAGGGGTTCGCTTGCTGCGCCTCGAAGGCGTTGGCGCACCGCTCAATTTACCTACAGGAGCATTTCGATGACCGACCCCGTTAGCGACAACGCCTTAGACGTTATCTTTCGCCAAGCCCGCACCTACAACAATTGGGAAGATCGCGGGGTCAGCGAGACCTTGTTGCAGGCGGTGTATGATCTCGCCCGGATGGGACCGACGAGCGCCAACTGCTCGCCAGCGCGGTTCGTATTTGTAACGAGTCCGGAGGGAAAGGCGCGTCTGCTGCCCCACGTCTCGGAGGGGAACAAGAAAAAGACCGAAACCGCGCCGTGCTGCGTGATCATCGGACAAGATCTTGAGTTCTATGAGCAGCTTCCCAAACTCTTTCCGCACACGGACGCAAAGGCCTGGTTCGTCGGCAGCGAAGCGCTGACCGAAGAGACCGCATTTCGAAACGCCTCGCTGCAAGGCGCTTATCTGATGCTCGCCGCGCGCAGCCTTGGGCTCGATTGCGGTCCGATGTCAGGCTTTAACGCCCAGGGCGTTGATGAGGCCTTTTTTAGCGGCACCAAAGTTCGGTCGAATTTCCTGTGCAATATAGGATACGGGACCGATGAGGGCTTGTTTCCGCGTTCGCCGCGGCTGGACTTCGAAGAGGCCTGCCAGATCGTCTAATCTGCGTAAGGGCGCCCTGCCGCGCAGGGCGCGCTCCCCATGCGATTGATCGCCTTAGACGCCGCGACGTCAGCGGCCTCTTGCGCCGTTGCGATCGACGGCGAGATTGTAGCTTACCGGCAAGCGCCGTTAGGGCGCGGCGTGGCGGAGGAGATGCCGCCCATGGCGCGCGCCTGCCTCGATGACGCCGGCCTCGCCGTGGGCGACCTCGACCAAATCGCAACCACCATCGGGCCAGGCGGTTTCACCGGCGTCCGGGTGGCGGTGGCCCTCGCGCGCGGCTTCGGGCTTCGCGATCCAGGCGCCCCCGAAACGCCTGTCGTGGGCGCTTCCACCGGGCGCGTGATGGCGGCCCAGTTCGCTCAGTCCCTGGCCAGCTCTGGCGTCGTAGGCGACGCGAGACTGCTCGCGAGCCTGGTCGACGTGCGGCGGGGCGGCTTGTTTCTGGAGATGTTCGACGCGCGGGCGCGGCCGCTCAGCGCCGGGCGCTTGGTGAACCGGAAGGACGCCCCCGGCGAGGTGGCGACCGAAGCGCTTGGGCTGGGAGCAGAAGCGCAGCCGCTCATCGTTATCGGCGCGGAAGCGGACGACGTTGCTGGCGCCGGCCGGCGCCGCGTCCGGCGGGCGCGCGTAGATGGGGATCGCGGGGTCGCTTTCGGGCGCCAAAGACGGAGCCAGATGCGCCAGAGCGCGCGCGTCGATGTCGTCGAGCGCCGGCGCGCTT
>JBCDJH010000007.1:0-16457 GCA_038747965.1 Pseudomonadota bacterium | reverse complement strand
TTTGACGGCGGCGACCGGTTGCTCGCGACCGTGGCGAGCCGGCTGAGGGCTGCGGTGGGCGAAGACGGCTTCGCGGCCCGCTGCTCCGGCGACGTCTTCGCCGCCGTCACCGCGGCGCCTGGTTTCTCTGAGCGCCTAATGGAGGCGGCCGAAGCGCTGCGCAAGCGCCTCTCCGCCCCCGTCTCAATTGGCGATGAAGAGCTTATCCCCTCTTTCAGCGTCGGCGTCGCTTACGCTGAGCGAATGGAGGGCGCGCGTCCGGCGGAGGCGCTGCTGGCGTCGGCCGAAGCCGCCATGTACGAGGCCAAGGCCGAAGGCGGCGGACGGGCCGTTCTCTACTCCCCCGGCGCGCCCGGCGCCGCCCCGGCCTCCATGTCGCTTGAGACCGATTTGCGCCGCGCGCTGGAGCGCGGAGAGATTGAAGTTCATTACCAGCCCATCATTCGCCTCTCCGATGGGGCGGTCGCGGGCTTTGAAGCGCTCGCGCGTTGGCGGCATCCAGAACGGGGGCTGGTAACGCCTACGGACTTTATCGGGTTCGCCGAGGCGACGGACCTGATCGCGCCCATTAGCCGAGCCGTTCTGAACGCCGCGGCCTCCGATCTCGCGGCGTGGCGGGCGGAGATGCAACAAAGCGGTCTGTTCGTTGGCGTCAATATCGACAGTCGCCAAGTTTTGCGCGCGGGGCTGGAGAAGTCGGTGTCGGATGCGATTTCCGCCTGCGGTTTGCCGCCTGAGGCGTTGCGGATCGAAGTGACGGAAAGCCAGATCATGGCCGATCCGGAGGCGGCCTCGGCCGTTCTCAGCAGTCTTCAGCGGATGGGCGTTATGTTGGCTCTCGACGATTTCGGCACTGGGTTTTCTTCGCTGTCCTATCTCCATCAATTCGACTTCGACGCCATCAAGATCGACCAATCCTTCACGGTGGGGATGGATAGCGATCCGACGGCTGTAAAAATCGTGCGCGCCATTATCGATCTCGCCCACGATCTCTCGATGAAGGTGGTGGCCGAGGGCGCGGAATCCGAGGCGTCCGCCCGCCGGCTCCGGGCCATGGGCTGCGACTTCGCCCAAGGCTTCATCTTTGGCGCCGCGATGACGGCGGCCGAAGCCCAATCGTTTATCCGCTCCTACGCGCGCAGGTGATCGGCGCCGCTGTGCTGGCGGGGCGGGCAAAAGCGGGCTAAGACCCGTCTATGAAAAGTCCAAAGCGAAAACTTCACGACTGCCTGAAGTGTCCGGCCTATTGCTGCTCCTATGAGCACATACCGGTGACAGACGCGGACATTCGAAGGCTCGGCGCCCATTTTGGGAAAAGCGAGGTGCAGGCCCGGCGCGCCTATTCAAAGGCCGGCGACGACGAGACGCCCCGCGTCATCCGTCATCAAACGGACGAACACTTTAAGTCCGTATGCATGTTTTTGGATAAGACCACCCGCAACTGCACCATCTATATGGCGCGGCCGCGCATTTGCCGTGAATTTCCGGCTGGCGCCCGGTGCGGCTACTACGACTTCTTAGCGTTCGAACGCCGGGTGCAGGGCGACCCCGACTGGATCGCCACCACGTCCTGATCAGCGTTCAAGCCTAGCGCGCCTGCTTGGCGTAGGGCGCGCAAGCCGACAGACGCAGAGCCAGGGCGGCGTGCGGGAAAGCCGCCGCCAGCGCATTCGACGCTTCTTTGGACGATTTCGGTTTGATCGAGGCGAGAAACCCGGTCAGCTCTTCCAGCCGCGTCGCCGGCTGTTCATCGCCAAGTTGCTCCTGGCTTGTTTGGTCAGTCATCGGGGCTCTTCCTTCCTCGCTTACGCATGCGCCACTCAAGAGCTTTCGCCCCAATTGTTTAGCGCACTTTAAAGATGCAGGCGGCCGCAAAAGCGCGTTTACGCATCAATATGCGATTAACCATAACGATAAGGGATTTAAGAGCCGTTAATGGCGATCGTATGGCGACCTAAAATGAGACAACGGTTTTTGGGCCGCCGGCATTTGCCGAACTGTCATAAAACTGTGGCTCCAGCGATGTTTGTTGGTCGCCGATTGGGGGGAGGGCGAGACCATGCGAACGGCGAGATATGGACGAGGCGGCCAGCCGCTTGGCGCAGCTCTCATCGCTGCCGCGGCCGTTCTTCTCCAGGGGCTGAACCCCGCGGCGGCTGAAACGCTGCGCAGCGTTGGGTCGGACACCATGCGTCCGCTGATGGAGGCGTGGGCGGCGGCGTTCGCAGAGACCGAAGCCGGCGCGAATGTGACGGTGAGCGTTCAGTCCCCGGGCTCGAACGCCGCGCCCGCCGAAATTCGGACAGGCTCCAGCCAACTCGCCCCCATGAGCCGGAAGATGCGCGACGCCGAGATCGACGCCTTTCGAGAGGCGCGGGGCGTGCGCCCCGTCAAAGTGGTCGTGGCGCTTGACGCCCTCGCCGTCTATGTGCGCGAGGACAATCCCATTCGCGGCGTCACTTTGTTTCAGCTCGACCGGGTCTTCTCCAAGGAGCGCGCTTGCGCCGGCGGCGGACCGATTGAGACATGGGGGCCGCTACTGTTCGGTCCCTTGAGCGAGGAGGCGATTGAGCTGCACAGCCGCGACGCGTCGTCGGGCACTTACAGCGCCTTTCGGGAGTTGGCGCTGTGCGGCGGGCCGTTGGCGGACCGCGTTATCTATCATGGGGACTCCGTCGACTTGGTCGCCGCTGTCGCTGACGCGCCCGCCGCGATCGGTTTTGCAGGGATCGGCTACGACCGCGATGGGGTGAAGCCGCTGGCGATCGCGGAATCCAGCGACCACCCTTACGTGCCCGCCATTCCGGAGCGGTTTCGGACCTCCGCCGATTTGAAGGCGCGCTACAAGAACGTCGTCTCTGGGAAGTACCCCTTATCGCGCGACTTGCAGATCTACATTGATCCGTCGGCGGCGGACGCGGAGACGGCGCGGGCCTTCCTCGCCTTCATTCTGTCGCCGGAGGGTCAAGCTCTCGTGCCGGCCGCCGGCTACATTCCTTTGCCGGAGACGGCCCGGGCGAGTGAGCGGCGCAAACTCGACCCCAGCTATCAGCCAACCTGGTGGCGGCTGGAAAAGCCGCAATGGTGGCCGTTCGGCTAGCCGCCCCCAACCTCTTTCGCATTCGCAGAAGGCGAGCTTATGTCCAGCCTTGAGATCGTGGCCCTCATCGGTTTCCTGTTCGCCGCCTATTCGATCGTCGCCAACGACGCCATTCAGACCCTCGGCACCTTTTTGAGCTCGAACTCCCATCGACCCTGGTGGGTGCTTTGGGGCTTCGCCTGCACCGTCCTCGTGGCGGTGTTCGTTTACGGATGGATCGCCAATGACGGCGACCCGGCCTATGGGCGGCTGTCCAAGTTCCCAGAGCCGGAGGGCGGGCTGCAATGGATCCATGTGGTGCCGCCCTTGATGATCCTATTTCTGACGCGTTTCGGCATCCCCGTATCGACGACGTTCCTGGTGTTGACGGTGTTCGCGCCCGGCAACCTCAACCAGATGCTGGTGAAATCGCTGGCGGGGTACGGCGTCGCCTTCACCGTCGCCATCTTTGTTCATGTCTCGGTGGCCCGCTTCGCAGAGCGGCATTTCATCCGCACGAATGATCAGCCCATCGCGCCCTATTGGGTCCTCATTCAGTGGTCGTCCACGGCCTTTTTGTGGAGCCAGTGGTTGATCCACGATCTGGCGAACATCTTCGTGTTCTTGCCGCGCACCTTGAACTTTCCGACCATGCTCTTCGCCGTTGCGGTGATGCTTGTGCTGCACGCCTACATCTTTTATCGGCGCGGCGGCGTCATCCAGAAGATCGTCCTGTCCAAGACGAATACGACGGACATCCGCTCCGCCACCATTGTCGACCTCATCTACGCGATGATCCTGGTGGTCTTTAAGGAGTGGAGCAAAATGCCCATGAGCACCACGTGGGTGTTTCTAGGCCTGCTCGCCGGGCGAGAGGTGGCGATCTCCATGGTCGAGAAAATCCGCTCGGGCGGCGATACGTTCCGCTTGGTGGGGTCGGACGCGGCGAAGGCGGGGCTTGGCCTTGCGATCAGCGTGGCGTTAGCCCTCGGCCTTCCCAAGGTGGACGCCGCGATCCGCGGTATTGCGGGCGCCGGCGGAGAGGTGGAGACGACCGAAAGCGCCGGCTAGAGCCGTTTGCGGCTGTTATGAGTAAGTTTAAGGGCCGCAAAAGACACGAGGTTTGTGTTTGCGCGAATTGCGGACGCGAAACCGGTGAGCTGCTTGTCCTGCAATTCGCTCTAGGCGGCGTCGACGGCTTCCGCAGCGCGGGCGTCGGCGAGTTTGCTTTTGCCAAGCAGCCTCAGCGCCAAATTGCGGCCGGCCCGCAGGAACGGGTACAGCGCGCGCGAACGACCTTCGCTCGCAAACACCCAATGGTTGAATTTGTTGAAGAGGCCCGAGCCGCCGCTCATCAGCGCAAGACGATGGACGCACTGGTCGCCGTGGTAGATGACGTCGCCGATCTTCAGCGCCATGCCCTCGTCGAGGTCGTAGCCGGCTGCGATGACTTCATCCACCACAGGATGGGGCGTGCGGGCGTCGATCAGATGCACGGCTCCAGCCGCTTCCCGCAGCCGCACCATTTTCACATAGGCGGAGCAAAACGGGCATTCGCCGTCATAGACGACCCACATTTCCGACGGTTTGTCGCTCATGGCGCGCTCATCCTTCAGGCCGGTAGACCGGAAATTCGCTTCGCTTGAGGACTTTGCGTTGCAGCTCGCCTTTTTCAAGCTCTAGGCAGACGCTTTCGAACACGTAGTAGTAGGCGGCGATGTCGAGCTTATCGAGATCATAGAAGGGATCGTCGACGCCGAGGCTCGGCAAATGGTGGTGCGGGACCAGGTAATAATTCACCTTCCCGTCCGGCCCGATCTTATTCAGCACGTCCCTGTGGTGGGTCTCCACATAGCGCTCCACCGCCTCTAAGGGGCCGTAGCGCTCCTCCCAGGGCTCGCCCCGGTCAGGCGGCGCGCAATTGCGGGCGGCGTCCCTGTCGGCGGAGGTGAGCACCGAACCCCAGATGTTGAAATTGAAGTGCCCCGTCTCCGGCGGCACATAGATGCGCCCTTGGCTCACCTGGTAGGAGGCCGAGCCGAAATAGGCGTTAGGGATGCGGATGCGCTCCCCATCTTCCGTCTCCGCTTCGAAAAACACCGAGACGAAGTTTGAGACGTCGTACCAAGCCAGCGTCGCCGTTTTGAAGAAGGGCGCCCCCGCGAGCACGAAAATGATGCAAACGACCTTCACGCTGCGCGTCCATTGGTCGTCGCGGATCAACAAAAGCGTCGAGAGGATAATGGAGTTGAGCGCGATCCACTTCCAAAAGAGCAGGCCGAAGGTCGCTTAAACGACGATATGGAAGAGATCGAATGTGAGCGTCGCTGCGAGAATCCAGCGGCGTCGCCAGGGCGCGATAAGCGCGAAGGCTTGGGCGCAAAAGCTGAAGATGATGAGCGGATAGTTGAAAATCCGGACCGCGTCGTAAACGAGTTGGGTGAGCCAGGGCGAGAACGCCGTCGGCATCGTCCCCTTCTCCATGGCGCCCAGCAGCCCGTCATAAAGCTGATTGCCGAACACCCAGGAGAACACGCCGCCATCAAGGGAAAGCTTGGCGATGGCGGAATAGAAGTAGTTGCCGAGATGGCCGCCGACGCCGGCTGCGAAGACGATGATCGCCGCGCGTTCCTCAAAATGCGCATCGAGCGCCAGCGTGTCGCGGCAGCGCGTCCAACGCCGGGCTGTCGCGGCGAGGATCATCCCGCCGCCGGAGAAGGCGATGACCTCACACACATTCCGGATATCGAGATCGGAGAAGTAGAAGCCGGTCATCGCGCTGTTGAGATCTCGAAACATCCACAGCAGCATGGCGGCGCCGAACACCGCCGACGGCCGGAAAAACCCGGCGATGGAGATAGCGAGGCCGATCCAACGGGCGACTTCGTGGAAGCCCACCGCCGGATGGTCCGCCGGAAGGGCTGAGCGCGGCATGGTGAAGGGCTCGATCCCGAAATAGAGGACGAGGAACACCGCTGACGCCTTGAGGAACCGGCGCGAAATGGCAGGCATGTTGTCATAGGGCGTCCAGGCGAAAGCCGCTGTGACGACGCCGATGATCGCCAGCCATACGTAAATCAGCGACTGGTCCTGAAAGGCGACGTAGTCGGTGCCGTTCTTGATGAGCAGGAACCACAACAGGTTGCCGCTGAGCATCAGCAGGATCTGCAGCGCGCCTTTGGTGTGGGCGCTCATGGCGGGACCGCCAGCAGTGCTCGGAGCCCCCGAAGCCCCAGGAGCCGAGTTCAGTTTCGCGGGTGGATAGGCGCTCGTCATGGTCAGCCGTTCGTTGCCCCAAACATCAAGGGAGTATTAGCCGAACTTAGCGAGACTTGTCAGGCGCGGGCGCGGCGCCGCAGCTGGCGCGGCGCGCCGTTCTAGCGTATGAACGGATCGGTTAAGTCTGCGGGCGGGAGCAAGCGATGTTGAGGCCCTTCGCCATCATCACCGGCACCCATCTCGTCGCCATTTTGCTGTTGGCGGCGTGCGTGAAGCGCGACGTTCGCTCGCCCGAGGCGGCGCCGCCCGCCGCTGTGGAAGCTGTCGCCGCGCCCGCCAGGCCCTAATCGTCAGGCCGACTCCAGCTCCACCTTGTGGCCCCAGAGGCGCTTCACATAGGCCATCACGTCGTCGCGGGTCGCTTCGTCGATTGGCGTCGATGCGATCGGCGTATGGCGAAGCTTTAGGGTGCGGTCGCCGGCGAGATTGGCCCCCACCACTTGGATGTCCGCCTCATGCCGGGCGAGGTCGTACATGCTGGCGAGAGCTTCGCGCACCTGGCGAAAGCCCTCTTCATTGTGGATGGCGTCCACCGTGTAAAACGGGCTGGAGCCGTCATCGGCGAGAGCGAACAGGTGGAAGTGGCGCATGACCTTCGGGCTGAGATACTGAAGGATGAAGCTTTCATCGCGGAAATTCGCCCAGGCGTCGCGCAGCACCTCTCTCCAGGCGCCTGTGCCGGCGATATCCGGAAACCACTCCCTGTCCTCCGCGTCAGGCGTCTCGCAGATGCGGCGGATATCCTCCATCATGGCGAAGCCGAGCGCATAGGGGTTGATGCCCGAATAGCGCGGATCGTCGAAATCCGGCTGGAACACGACGCTGGTGTGGGAATGGAGGAACTCCATCAGCGCGCCGTCGCTGATCATGCCCTCTTCATGCAGCTTATTCATGATGTAGTGGTGTACGAAGGTGGCGCAGCCCTCGTTCATCACTTTGGTCTGTTTCTGCGGATAAAAGTACTGCGAAATGTTTCGCACAATGCGCAGGATTTCCCGCTGCCAGGGCGCAAGCACGGGGCTTTGCTTCTCTAAGAAATAGAGGAGATTTTCCTCCGGCAGCTGAATGTCGCCGATCTCGCGCTCATCCTCGTCGTCCTCCGGCTCTCCATCGGGGGAGGCGTCCGGCAAGGTGCGCCAGAGATCGTTGAAGGTGCTTTGGTCATGGGCGAGGCGCCGGCGGACCCGGTCCAGCTTCTCCGTTTCGCTCAGGCGCGGGCGGCGGCGATAGCGAAACACGCCCTGATCCATAATGGCGTGGGCGGCGTCGAGGATTTCCTCCACCTCCTCATGGCCGTAATTGTCCTCGCAGCGAATGATGTATTTTTTGGCGAAGTCCAGATAGCCGAGAATGCCGTCCGCGTCCGTCCACTGACGGAACAGGTAATTGTTCTTGAAGAAGTGGTTATGCCCGAAGGAGGCGTGCGCCATGACCAGCGCCTGCATGGTCATGGTGTTTTCCTCCATCAGATAGGCGATGCAAGGATTGGAGTTGATAACGATCTCGTAGGCGAGGCCCTGGAAGCCCCGGCGATAGAGCGTCTCGTCCCGGGCGAAGCGTTTGCCGAACGACCAATGCTGGTACATGAGCGGCATGCCGTGGGATGAGTAGGCGTCGAGCATCTGCTCCGAGGAGATGATCTCCACCTGATTGGGGTAGACGTCGAGCCCCAGATCATCGAGCGCGATCCGCTCGATAGCGTCATACGCCCGTTGCAGCGTCTCGAAATCCCATTCGGAATCCGTATAAAGAAGGCCCGAGTCCGCCGATTGTGTCGCCGTCACGCTCATGTCAGGCCGCCGTGTCTTGCTTCGGCGCAAAAAGCTCGCGGAAGACGGGGAAGATGTCTTGCGGCTTGGAGATGCGCGTGGTGGCGAAGTTCTCCCAGGCGTCTTGCACTGTTCGGTAGGCGCGCCACAGCTCCGCCCCGCCATTGATGTCGGCGAAGACTTCCATCTCCCGCTCGTCGAGGATCTCGATATAAGCGTAATACTGAGAAATCGGCATCACCGCGTCGTTCAAAAGCTCCACGCAGCGTTTGGCGTCGCCGGACTGGGTGTAGCCGTCTGAGGCTTGAGCCACATAGATGTTCCACTGGTCCGTGGCGTAGCGCTCTTCTTGCACCTCCAGCATCTTCTCCAGAGCGGTGGACACGATGGTGCCGCCCGATTGCCGGGAATAGAAGAAGGTGTCCTCATCCACTTCCTCCGCCAGATGGGTGTGGCGGATAAAGACGACATCCACTTTCTCGTAGCGCCGGGTGAGGAAAAGATGCAGCAGCATATAGAAGCGTTTGGCGAGATCCTTCTCCCGCTCGCCCATGGAGCCGGAGACGTCCATCAGGCAGAACATAACGGCGGCGGAGGTCTCGACGGGCTTTGATTCAAACGCGTTGAAGCGCACGTCGATGGGATCGATGTAGGGGATCCATTTGCGTTTCGCTTCAATCTCTTCAATGCGCGCGTGGATGCGCTTGATCTCGGCGCGTTGCGCCTCGCTGGGCGAGGAGATGCGCTCCAGCTCGAAGAGTTCTTCCTTGAGCGCCGCCAGTTCCTCTGACGACGGACGCTTCAGCGCCAGGCGCCGGCCATAGGCGTTGCGCATGGTGCGCACGAGATTGATGTTGGTGGGCGCCCCCGCCGTCGTCACGCCGGAGCGGCGGTATTCCAGAGATTTCGTCTCTTGAAGGGTCGTCTTGACGAGGTTCGGCAGCTCCAGATCTTCAAAGAAGATGTCGAGCAATTCGTCCTGGGTCAGCGTGAATTCGAAATTGTCTTCGCCGTCCCCGCTGTCAGACGCCTTCTTGCCGCGTCCGCCCGAGCCGCCGCGGGGTTTGCGGATCTTATCGCCCTCGGCGAAGTCCTTATTGCCAGGGTGAACGGTCGAGCGCTCGCCGCGCCTCGGGTCGAGCCGGAAGCGCGGTTCTTTGGTTCCGCGCGTCGGGATGGAGACCGAGCCGCCTTTGTCCAGATCTTTGACGGAGCGATCCTTCAGGGATTTCTGAACCGCGTCGCGGATCTGCGTCCGCGCGCGCTTCAAGAACCGCTGCCGGTTCGACAGCGATTTTCCCTTTGGGTTCAGGCGGCGATCAATAAAGAACGACATTCTGACGGGCAGCCTTTAAAGGCGGGAGCCGCGGACGGCCTTATCCCGCCTTATTGACGCGCATGTACCATTCAACCAGCCGGCGCACTTGCCGCCGCGTATAGCCGCGCTCCACCATACGCTCGACAAAGTCCGTATGCTTCTTCTCCGTCTCGCTGTCCTTCTTGGAATCGAAGGCGATAACGGGCAGAAGATCCTCCACCTGACTGAACATACGCTTTTCAATGACGTTGCGCAGCTTTTCATAGGACGTCCAGCGCGGGTTCTTGCCTTGGTTGGCGGCCCGGGCGCGGAGGGAGAACTTCACCACCTCGTTGCGGAAATCCTTCGGATTGGCGATGCCGGCGGGCTTTTCGACCTTGGAGAGTTCGGCGTCCAGCATCGCCCGGTCGAGCAACTGGCCGGTGTCCGTGTCCTTAAAGTCCTGATCTTCAATCCAAGCGTCGGCGTAAGCGATGTAGCGGTCGAAGAGGTTTTGTCCGTACTCGCTATAGGATTCCAGATACGCTTTTTGGATCTCTTTGCCGATGAACTCCGCATAGCGGGGCGACAATTCCGACTTGATGAAGTCGAGATACCGTTTCTCGGTGTCCTCGGGGAATTGTTCGCGGCGAAGCGCCATCTCCAGCACATACATGAGATGCACGGGATCGGCCGCGACTTCCTCCGTATCGTAATTGAAGGTCTCGGAGAGCACCTTGAAGGCGAAGCGCGTGGAGATGCCGTTCATGCCTTCATCGACGCCGGCCGCGTCCCGGTATTCCTGGTGGGATTTGGCCTTAGGGTCGGTGTCCTTCAGCTTCTCGCCGTCATAGATGCGCATTTTGGAGAAGAGGTTGGAGTTCTCATGCTCCTTCAGGCGCGTCATCACGCAGAAGCGCGACAGCATCGTCAGCGTCTCCGGCGCGCAAGGGGCGGCCGAAAGCTCCGACGAGGTGAGGAGTTTGTCGTAGATCTGCGTCTCCTCGCTCACCCGAAGGCAGTAGGGGACTTTGACCACGCAAATCCGGTCGAGAAACGCTTCGTTGTTCTTATTGTTGCGGAAGACTTGCCACTCCGCCTCGTTGGAGTGGGCGAGCACGACGCCTTGAAACGGCAAGGGGCCGAGCGCCTCAGTGCCCACATAGTTGCCTTCTTGGGTGGCGGTGAGCAGCGGATGCAGCACCTTGATCGGCGCCTTGAACATTTCAACGAATTCAAGAAGCCCCTGGTTCGATTGGCACAAGCCGCCTGAATAGGAATACGCGTCCGGATCGTCTTGGCTGTAATGCTCAAGCTTGCGGATATCCACCTTGCCGACGAGGGCGGAGATATCCTGGTTGTTCTCGTCGCCCGGCTCGGTTTTCGAAACGCCGATTTGCCGAAGCTTGGAGGGGAAGAGGCGCACCACCTCGAACCTTGAGATGTCGCCGCCGAATTCGTCCAGCCGTTTGGTGGCCCAGGGGCTCATGATGCCGGTGAGGCGGCGCCGCTCAATCCCGTATTTGTCTTCGAGCAGCTCGATGAGGTCCGGCGATTGGAAAAGGCCGAGCGGTGATTCGAACACCGGCGAAATCTCATCGCCCGCTTTCAGTACATAGATGGGGTGAACCTCCATCAGCTCCTTCAGGCGTTCGGCGAGCGAGGATTTGCCGCCGCCGACGGGGCCGAGCAGATAGATGATCTGTCTGCGCTCTTCGAGCCCTTGGGCCGCGTGCATGAAGTAGCCGACGATCCGCTCGATCGTGTCCTCCATGCCATAGAAGCCTTTGAAGGACGGATAGCGCTTGATCGTCCGATTGAAGAAGATGCGAGAGAGGCGTGGATCCTGGCTCGTGTCGATCATCTCCGGCTCGCCGATGGCGGCGATCATGCGTTCGGCGGCGCTGGCGTACATCATGGGATCGTCCCGCGCCGCGAGCAGATAGTCGCGCAGGCTCATACCCTCTTGTTTTTGCCGCTGGTACGTCTCGGTGAAGAGATCGAACACATCGAGATTGGAGTCGCTCATGGGATGCACACTCTTTCTGGTCCACTCGGACGAAGTCCGTAACAAGAAGATCCGCTGGCGGGGCGATGGCGCCCAGCGCTCAGGCCAGCGCGGCTGTGGGTGACGTCGGCTCCGATGCGCATTGATCCGCGCGCTGCAGAGCCTCTCCGATGGAGAAACGTCAGCGCCGCGCGCGCAGGATCTATGCAACCAGCTTTTCCGATATCCGTCACTCCATGAGCCCGAAAGTGTGCGAAACCCTTATTCTGCCGCCGCCAAAGGTCCCTACGCCGGGGCGCCTTTGTGAAACTCTCACAAGCGATGATGGGCCGGCGGCGTTAACATTCCGTTCCCCATAACCATACCCGATGGCGCGCGCCGGGCGATCCTTTTTATGGGCGGCGTTCTGTAGCGTCTCGCCGTCCAAGGACCTAACGACTTGTATCTTAGGGACTTTTTGTCTGCAGCGGGAATTAAGGAATTTCCGTGGCGGCTCACTTAAATGAGGAAAACCCGGGCCTTGGCGGCGGATTGCTTAATTCCTCCCCCAAGTGATGGGTTTTTCTCCAATGGTTGGGCCGCCAGAGGAGGTCCCAAAGCGCCAACGCGCCGGCGACCCCCATAAGGCATCGGTAGATCGGGGCGGTGGCGATAAGCAACGCCGTGCGGCGAGAACGGCGCGCGAGCCCCGCTGCGTGGGCGCCCCAGCCGGCCGAGCCGAGGGAGACGGCCGCGCCCGCCACGATCATCGCGGCGTTGGCGGGGCCGAGCGGCGTCGTCCAGTCCAACAGCGCGGCCGGACCGGCGGCGAGACAGCTGATGAACCAGACGGTCGCCACCATGGGGTAGATGAAATGGGTGAGGATTGAGCCGCCCAAAAAGATCTCCAGGCCGATAAAGCGCGGCCACCCCATGCGCCGGATCCGCGCTCCGGGGCGTCTGTTGCTGACAAGAAATGTCTGGATGTAGCCCTTGATCCAGCGGGAGCGTTGCCGGATCCAAGGCCCAAGGCTGGAGGTCGCTTCCTCGGCGGTGGCGATCGGCAAAAGCCGGCATCGGTAGCCGGCTGCGGCGAACCGCAGCCCCAAATCGGCGTCTTCAGTGACGTTATAAGCGTCCCACGCGCCGACGCGCCGCAAAACGTCGACGCGAAAGTGATTGCTGGTGCCGCCGAGCGGGATCGGCCAGTCCAAATCCTCCAACGCCGGCAAGATCATTTGGAAGTGCGCCGCGTATTCGACAGCGAACTGCCGCGTTAGCCAGTTGATGTTCGCATTGTAAAAAACGAGGGCCGCTTGCAGGCACGCAATGTCCGGCGGGCTTTGGGCGAAGGTGGACGCCGCCGCTAGAAGTTGATCGGGGTCCGGATGGTCCTCGGCGTCGAAGATGGCCACGTAGTCGCCTCGGGCGAAGGCGAGCCCATAGTTGCAGGCCTTCGGTTTGGTGCGCGGATGGCTCACCGGCACTTCAAGGATCTCAAATTGCGGCGGAAGGTCGAGCGCCCGCGCCGCGTCGAGGGTCTCTGCGTCGTCCGCTTCGATCAGGAGTTTTATGTCGAGCTTGGGCGGGGGGTAATTGAGCCCCATCAGGTTCTGGGTCAGCGCGTCCAGCATGTGGGCTTCGCGCAGCAACGGAACAAGGACGGTATAGGAGGGCAGCTCCGCATCGGTGAGCAAGCGGGTCGGCGCAATCAGCCGCCGGGGCCGGAAAACGGCCCTGGCGAGGGCGTAAAGCCGGAAGGCCAACATCGGCGTGAACGCCATCAACGCGAAGACATTGATGAGGAAGGCGAGACCAAACGGCGCGAAGTAGAGGCTCGCGCCAAGCAGACTGCTGGCGACGAACCCGCCGATGGTCTGGCTGCGGGTAAAGCGCCGTTTGGCGGAGCGCAGCGGCGCATGGGCGTGGAGGCCTTCCCGCGCTTGAAGACTGAAGTGAGGGCCGAAGGCGTTCACAAGTCCCTTGCTTATGTCGTCTGCGGCCGCCGCTGCGATATGGCAGGCGCCGCGCGCGTTCGGCGCGGTTTGCGCAAGGGCGTCCTGCGCCTCGCCAATATCGCGGGCCGCGTAAACGACGCCGCAAGGCCCGGCCCGCCACGGCAGGCACCGCGCATCGACGCACAGCCGCCGATCTGCGCGCGCGGCCAATGCCGGATCGGGAGGCTCCGCTTGCAGATCAATCAGCGGCGCCCCGTGCAGCGCGCTCTCCAGCCGCGCCCGGTCGTGCGCGTCGATGAGGCCCAGATGAAAGGCTGTTTCTAGGATCGACAGGTTGGTCCGCACGGCGCTGCGCCGGGCGGCTTCAATTTCGAGGGCGCTGAGGCCAAATGCGCCGAGCGTCGCCGATGCCCCCGCAAGACCGGATGAGGAGCGCTCCGGTGGGGCCGAGGGCTCGCTGCGAGCCCCGGCGGCCTCTTCGCGCATTTCATCGACGTCTGGCCGGCAACCGTCCATATACCCCGCATCGACCGCACGGCGCGCCGCCCCAGCGCAGAGTCCCGTGCAGATGAGCGTTCAACTATTCAGGATGCCGCGTGCAATCGCAAGCTGCACAGCCGCGTAGAAGCCCCTGTGACGTGTAGCTGACTGCGAGCGCAGACGCGCCGAAACGGCGCGCTTCTTGCTCCGGGGCTGGCCCTTGGGCGGATTTCAGCGGTTTGAGATATGGACGAGATGACGACGGAAGCGCAGGGCGACGCTCCGGAAGGGTTGGATGTCAGTTCGATTCCCTCAGCCGATGTCGCGGTGCTTAGGGAGGCGATCCGGAGCTTCGAAGCGTCGCGCGCAGCTGCGGCCGTTCGGACCGCCCCTGCTCCAACCTCGCCGCCGAAACTGTTTGGCCCCGTTGTCGCGGCGGCCGTCCTGTTCGCGGGCGCCGCACTCGTTGGGGGATGGGCGGCTGAGCGACGCTATGCCGCGGCCGTCCGCGACCATGTCGCGAGCCGAGAGCGCCTTCACGACGCCATCGCCGGTCTGCGCCGCGAAAAACGCGTGGCGGCCGAGACCTGCCTCGGAGAGCCGGACGCGCCGGCGGGCGCAGTTCCCGGAGCGCCTTCGGCCGCGCCAAGTCGGCGGCCCGATCGATCCGCGCCGGCCCTCAGCGACGAACCCGGCGGCCCCTCATTCGCCAGAGAAGATAACGCAGCCGTCAACGCCGCCGAAGGGTGACGGCGAGGTTGGCGACGCGTCCGGCCGGTTTGAGGGCGATTGATTACGCGCCGTTCTCGGGCTCCCGGCCAAGGGCGTCTTCGATGAGCTGGCTGGTCTCAGAGGGCCCGTAAATCGCCGCGAAGGAGCCGAAGCGGGGGCCTTGGGTTTGGCCGAGCACGACCTCGTAAATGGCTTTGAACCAATCGCGCAGATTCTCAAAGTCTTGCGTCTTGCCCGCTGAGAAGACCTCCGTCTGCAACGCTTCGGCGTCCATTGAGGCGGCCGCCTCCGATGACAGGCGCGCGGCGAGGTCCTCCAGCGCCGCGCGCTCCATCGCCGTCGGCTGCCGGTAGCGTTTCGTTGGCCGCACGAAGTCCTCGTAATAGGCGATGGCGTAGCCCGCCAGCGCGTCAAGGGCGGGGTGGGTGTCAGGGGACGCCTCCGGCGCATAGCGCGAGATGAAGCCCCATAAGGTTTCTTTGTCGGAGGCGTTGGCCGCGCTCACCAGATTGAGCAGCAGCGCGAAGCTCACCGGCGTCTCCGCCTCAGGCGGCGCGGCGCTATGGACGTGCCAGGCGGGATTGTCGAGGCGCTTGGCGGCCTCCGCCTCGCGGTAATTGGCGAGGTGCGACCAATACTCATCGACCGTCTTCGGAATGATGTCGAAATAGAGCTTCTTCGCTTTCTTCGGCGCCTGGTACATGAACAGCGCCAAGCTCTCCGGTGAGGCGTAGCGCAGCCATTCTTCGATCGTGAGCCCATTGCCTTTTGACTTGGAGATCTTCTCGCCGTTCTCATCGAGGAACAGCTGATAGCTCAGCCCCGCCGGTGGACGCCCGCCGAGCGCTTTGACGATCCGGGACGACAGGCGCACCGATTCGGTGAGGTCCTCTCCGGACATTTCGTAATCGACGCCGAGGGCGTACCAGCGGCCCGCCCAGTCGGCCTTCCATTGCAGCTTCACCGCGCCGCCATCGACGCTGGTCGTCACCCGCTCGCCATTTTCATCCTCAAACACCACCTCCCCGCGGCGCGCGTCGCGCTCCAGCATGGGGACGTAAAGGACGCGGCCGGTGGAGGGCGAGATCGGCAAAAACGGCGCGTAGGTGGCGCGGCGCTCCTCGCCAAGCGTCGGCAAGATGATGTCCATCACGTCGTCATAGCGCTCCAACATCCGGCGCAGCATGGCGTCGAACACGCCGGAGCGATATTGCTCCGTCGCCGAACGAAACTCGTAGTCGAAGCCGAATTGGTCGAGAAAACCGCGCAAACGGGCGTTGTTGTGGGCGGCGAAGCTTTCATGCTCGCCGAACGGGTCCGGCACCGCGCTCAGCGGTTTTTGAAGATGCTCCGACAGCATCTCTTGGCGCGGCACGTTTTCGGGGACCTTCCGCAGGCCGTCCATATCGTCGGAGAAGCAGATGAGCTTGGTCGGCCTATCGCTCAACTCCATGAAGGCGCGGCGGACCATCGACGTGCGCGCGACCTCGCCGAAGGTGCCGATATGCGGAAGGCCTGAGGGGCCATAGCCCGTCTCAAATAGAACGGGCGCATCGCTTTCCTCGCGCTCCAGGCGTTTCAATAGGGCGCGGGCTTCTTGGAAGGGCCAGCTTTTGGCCTCGGCGGCGAACTGGCGGTGAAACCCGGGGGCGGGGGTGTCGGCGGGCATGGGCGTGGCGGCTCCGGTTGAGATTTCGGCGGACCCTAGAGCGAATTGCAGCGAAAGTGGATCACCGGTTTCGCGTCCGCAATTCGCGCAAACAAAGACCTTAGAGCCGTTTGCGGCCGCACAACTGAATAATGTCAGACGCCAACGGCTCTAGTCGATCGCCCGCGCCAAGCAAACGCTGGCTCAACGGGGCGGGTGGTTGGAAAC
>JBCDJH010000006.1:0-16618 GCA_038747965.1 Pseudomonadota bacterium | reverse complement strand
CTGACGAAGGATAAGGACGTCTATGTGACGACCGAAGTCGGCCAGCATCAGATGTGGGCGGCCCAGCACTTTAAGTTCGAGGCGCCGAACCGGTGGATGACGTCCGGCGGGCTGGGCACCATGGGCTACGGGTTGCCGGCGGCCGTCGGCGTGCAAGTCGCCCATCCGGACGCGCTCGTCATCGACATCGCCGGTGAGGCCTCGGTGCAGATGACCATGCAGGAGATGTCGACGGCCGTTCAGTACCGGCTGCCGATCAAGATCTTTATCCTGAACAACGAGTATATGGGCATGGTCCGCCAATGGCAGGAGCTGCTCCATGGCGGGCGCTATTCCCACTCCTATTCAGAAGCCCTGCCGGACTTCGTGAAGATGGCGGAAGCCTTCGGCGCCGTGGGCATTCGGGCGCAGACGCCCGCCGAGCTTGATGAGAAGATTGTGGAGATGATCTCGGTCGATCGGCCGGTGCTGTTTGATTGCGTCGTCTCGAAGGAAGAGAACTGTTATCCGATGATCCCGTCGGGCGCGGCGCATAACGACATGATCCTTGGCGACGAAGGCGAGGATCGCGAAGTCTCCGACGCCGGCAAGATGCTCGTCTAACGCGGCGATGGCGGGCCGGGTCCGCTCGATGAAGAAAGGGGCGCGCGTATGGCGTCGGTTTATGCTCCCAACACGCTCGTTGAAGAGGAGGGGGGGCGCACCATCGCGGCGATTGTCGACAATGAGCCGGGCGTCCTGGCCCGGGTCGTTGGTCTGTTCTCCGCGCGCGGCTACAATATTGAGAGCCTGACGGTTGCGGAGACGGACGCGGAGAAGCGCCGGTCCCGCATCACGGTTGTGACCTCCGGCACGCCGCACACCCTCGATCAGCTGAAGTCCCAGTTGCAGCGGCTCGTGCCGGTTCAAAAGGTTGTGGACGTGACCCTGGAGCCGGCCGGACTTGAGCGGGAGTTGGCTCTTATCAAAGTCCAGGGCACCGGTGAAAAACGCGTGGAGGCTTTGCGCCTCTCCGACGCGTTCCGCGCCAATGTGCTCGACACCACGCACACCTCCTTCATCTTTGAGCTGACGGGCGCGAAATCAAAGATCGACGCCTTTATCGATTTGATGAAACCGCTCGGCCTGATTGAGGTCTCGCGCACCGGCCTGTTGTCGATCCAACGCGGCTCCGAGAGCGCCTGATGGCCGTGGGTGCGTTCTCCGAGGCCGGCCGTCTCGCTCGGACGGTAATGCGCCACATCACCCAGCCGAAGACTGTCGCCATTAAAGGCGTCAGCGTCCGGTTGCCGGCCGGAGCGAAGGGCGCTGTCAAAGACAGCCTTTACGCGGAGCTTTATGAGCGCCACGAGACGGGTGCGCTTAGCCGCTTGCTGGAGCCGGGCGATGTGGTCGTGGAGGCCGGCGCGGCTATCGGCTTTGTCGGTTTGCACGCGTCCAAGATCATCGATCCCTCGCAGCTCCATCTAATTGAAGCGAACCGCGATCTCATCGCCGAAATCGAGCACAACTTTAAGGCCAACGGCCGCGCCGCGCCGCACATTCATTATGGTCTGGCGGCGGCGCCGGGCGTCGGCGAGACGCCGTTCCGCATTGCGCAGAATTTCTGGTCGTCGTCGGAGCTGGACCGCGGCGCCACCGTCCGCGTCGATACGGTTCCCGCAATCGATGTCTCGGCTCTCTTCGCCGAGGCGAGCGCGACGGTCTTCATCTGCGATATCGAGGGCGGCGAGTTCACGCTGTTGCCTCAACTCGATCTCTCAACGTTGCGGCTTATCATTTTGGAAATCCATGATAAACTGGCGGACGAGGGTCAGGTCGACGCGCTCAAAGCGCATCTCGATCAAAGCGGGTTCGAGGCGAACGAAGTGATCGCGGGCGAGGTGCACATTTATCGCCGGCGAGGGGCTGGCGCTTGATTCGCGCGCGCGGGGGCGATACCAGGCGCGCTTCGGGCGTGAGCAGCGCCTAAGCCTTTCGAGCGAAACGGAAATCCAACCAAGCGGCGGGCGAGGCGCGCCGCGCCATCTATAGCGGAGGCCGAACCATGCGGGTTTATTACGATCAGGACGCCGATGTCGGCCTTATCAAGGGCAAGAAAGTCGCCATCGTCGGCTATGGCAGCCAAGGGCACGCCCACGCGCTGAACCTGCGGGATTCCGGGGTCGCGGACGTGGCGATCGCGCTGCGCGAAGGCTCTTCGAGCGCCGCGAAGGCGTCCGGCGAGGGCTTTCAGGTTATGACGCCGGCTGCGGCGGCGGCTTGGGCCGACGTGGTCATGATGCTGACGCCGGACGAGCTGCAGCGGGACATCTATGCGGAGCATCTTGCGCCAAACCTGAAGCAAGGCGCGGCGCTCATGTTCGCCCATGGCCTCAACGTGCATTTCAACCTCATTGAGCCGCGCGCGGATCTCGATGTTCTGATGGTGGCCCCTAAGGGACCCGGCCACACGGTGCGCGGGGAGTATCTGAGAGGCGGCGGGGTGCCTTGCCTTCTGGCGGTCCACCAGGATTCCAGCGGCAAAGCGCAGGACCTCGGCCTTTCCTATGCGTCAGCTATCGGCGGCGGCCGCGCCGGCATTATTGAGACGAATTTCCGCGAGGAGTGCGAGACCGACCTCTTCGGCGAGCAGGCGGTGTTGTGCGGCGGCTTGGTGGAGCTGATCCGAGCCGGCTTCGAAACTCTCACCGAGGCGGGCTACGCGCCGGAAATGGCCTATTTCGAATGCCTGCACGAAGTGAAGCTGATCGTCGATCTCATCTATGAGGGCGGCATCGCCAACATGAACTATTCGATCTCCAACACGGCGGAGTATGGCGAGTACGTCACTGGCCCGCGGATCGTCACGCCGGAGACCAAGGCGGAGATGAAGCGGGTTCTTGAGGACATCCAGTCCGGCAAGTTCACCCGCGATTGGATGCTCGAAAACCAGGTCGGGCAGACAAGCTTCAAGGCGACCCGGGCCCGGGCGGCCGCCCATCCGATCGAAGCGGTGGGCGCGGATTTGCGTGCGATGATGCCTTGGATCTCCAAGAACAAACTCGTCGATAAAGAGCGCAACTAGGGCGAATTGCAGGACAAGCAGCTCACCGGTTTCGCGTCCGCAATTCGCGCAAACAAAGACTTAGAGCCGTTTGCGGCCGCTAAACTGACTGTTGTCCGGCGCAAACGGCTCTAACGCCGGCGTCGCCGAAACACATCCTCGCGTCCATAGAATCTGCCTAACACCGCAGGTAGCTTCGCGGCGCGCGCCTTTCGGGACTTATCACTCAGGCCCCCCGCGACTTTTTCGTATGCGGGTCAGGCGATGGTGCGGTGTGTGTTGGCGATGGCGCTTCTCCTCGCGGCGGTTGTGATCGCCGAGGCCGAGGAGGGCGAAAGCGGGCTGCCCGAGCCCGTGAAGCGGATGATCGACGCCTCGCGCCAGACGGGCGACATCGTCCGCGTCACCTGGGTAGCGCTGCAGGCCTATCCTGAATTCGTCGATGAGATTTTCGCCTATTCGGGCGTCGATCCGCAGCTCGTCCAAGACGAGATTGTGGTTGTCGGCAAGCCAGAGACGCTGGAGGCGCTCGCCGCCGCGTCCGGCATGACGCCGGAGGAGTACGCCTCCTCCGTTCCCATAACCTCGCCGTTCTGGGATCCGGCCCGGTGGGACGGCCAGTTTAACCTCGGGGCCTCCTTCGCATCAGGCAATAGCGACAACCGAAACGGCTCCTTCGGCGTGCGGGCGAAGCGCAAATATGACGGCTTCGCCAACAACTTCGTGGCGCAATTTGAGATCAACCGGTCGGATGGCCAGACCAACCAGCAACGCATTCAGCTGGGCTATCAATTCGACGCCGACCTGTCGCCGCGCACCTTCGCGTTCGGACGCACGGAATTCGTGGACGACCAATTCAGCGGCTTCGACTACCGGGTGGTGCTGGGCGGCGGCGTCGGGCGGCGCGTGTTTCAGCGCGACTCCCTCAAATGGACTGTCGATGGCGGTCCGGCCTGGCGACGCTCCGCGCTCCTCAACTCCAGCGAGGTGCGCGACGAGTTCTCCTTCCGTGGCTCCAGCGACTTGGAGTGGCGGCTCAGCGAGTTCGCGACCGTGACGCATATCGGGTCCATGCTGCTCACGGATATAACAAACACCTTCGAATCTGATCTCGCCCTTGTGACGGACATCAGCTCACATCTGTCGACGCGCTTGTCCTTCACGTTGCAGTATGAAACCAATCCGCCCGCTGGCGCGGTGAGCACCGATACGCTGACCCGCGCCTCCTTGTTGTTCGACTTTTAGCGCCGCCCTCGCCATCGCCGCGACACCGCGCGGCCCTTTAAGAGGATCGTCGCGCCCCTCGTGTTCAAGCGCATCGGCCGGCTCGTAACGTCGATGGACGCCCAGGCGGCGAGTTCCGTGCTCGTCTCCCTGGCGCTCCTCGGCTTCATTGCGCTCATGTATTTCTATGGCGCGTCGCTGTTCGGCCTCGACGGGGCGGACGACGTCGAAGCGATGATCGCCGAGATGGCCGGCGCGCCTTGGGCCGTTCTCGCCGTCACGTCGGCTTATGTGATCCTCGCGCTCACGGGCTTTCCCCAGTTTCTGCTGATCGGCGCGACAACGCTCTCATTCGGGCCGTTTCTGGGCGCGGCCTACGCGTGGATCGCCACCATGGTGAGCGCCACGGTCACCTTCTTTCTCGGCCGCTTGTTTGGGGCCGGGCTTTTGGCGCGCTTCAGCGGCCCCCGGGTGCTCGAATTCACCCGGGTTTTGGAGCGCCGCGGCGTGCTTGCGAGCGCTTTGGTGCGCGTTGTGCCGTCCGCGCCCTTCATTGTGGTGAATATGGCCGGCGGCGTTTCGCCGATGCCGCTGTGGAAATTCTGGCTCGGCACCGGGGTGGGGGTGACGCCCAAGATCGCCATGGTGGCGGTGTTCGGCGTCAGCCTTTTTGAGTTCTTTTTGAAGCGCAATCCGCGCGATCTCATCGCTATCGCCGCCGTGGTCGCGGGCTGGATCGTGTTTCTCTACGTCGCCCGGCGCTTGTATTTGCGCCTGCGCGAGCGCACTTACGACCTCGACTGAGCAAACCGCCCCAATGGGCCTTGGAAGTGCGCCCTAGAAGTGCGCCTGGGAAGCGCGCCAACTATTTTGTCTCGGCCTGTCAGGCGCGTCTTGCATCTGCGAAGCGCCCGGCGTTAACGTCAATTGTTCGCTTAAGCTTAATGGGGCGTTAAGCGCGGCGACGTAGGCTGTTTTACCGAACGGCGATTAGAATAAAACACGCGGGCCGTCTTTCCATAGGCGGCCGGCGACGATGAGGCGAACAACTTCGGGCATGGCGGGTTTCGTTCATAGGGCGCTAGACCGCACGGGCTTTCTTAAGTCCGCGCTCGCGCCTGCGCGCACGCCCGGCGATCACTTCAAGGTCCTTCTCCTTAGTCGCCCCTGAGCGCCCCCCGGCCCGTTTCGAACGCGGCCGAACGCTCAGGGGAGTGAATGGCGACAAGGGAAATTGGAATGCGTTTTAAGGACCGAGAGAATGACCAAGTCTGAAACCCCCGCCGATGCGACGGCGGCTGAAAACCACGTAAAGATCTTCGACACGACAATGCGCGACGGCGAGCAATCGCCGGGCGCGTCCATGACGCTCGACGAAAAGTTGGAGCTGGCGGACATCTTGGACGCCATGGGCGTCGATGTGATCGAAGCGGGCTTTCCGGTGGCCTCCCAAGGCGACTTCGAGGCGGTGCGAGAGATCGCCAAGCGCTTGAAGTCCGCGACCGTGTGCGGGCTCGCGCGGGCGAGCTTCGCCGATATTGACCGCACCGCCGAAGCCATCCGCCCGGCCGAATCGCGCCGTATCCACACCTTCATCTCCACCAGCCCGGTGCACATGAAGCACAAGCTGCGGATGGAGCCGGACGACGTTTTCGCGGCGGTCTCCGCGAGCGTCGCGCAGGCCCGGCGCCACACCGACGACGTTGAGTGGTCGGCCGAGGACGCAACGCGCACGGACCATGACTTTCTGTGCCGCTGCGTCGAGGCCGCCATTGAGGCCGGGGCCACCACCATCAACATCCCCGATACGGTGGGCTACAGCTTTCCGCAGGAGTATGGCGCGCTCATCGCCATGTTGCGGGAGCGGGTGCCGAACATCGACAAGGCGATCCTATCCACCCATTGCCACAATGATTTGGGCCTCGCCGTCGCCAACTCGCTGGCGGGCGTCATGGCTGGGGCGCGCCAGGTGGAATGCGCCGTGAACGGCCTCGGCGAACGGGCCGGCAACGCGGCGTTGGAGGAAATCGTCATGGCGCTGCGGGTGCGCGGCGACGGGATGCCGTTCGACACGGGCGTCACAAGCGAGCATATCGCCCGCGCCTCCAAGCACGTGTCCACGATCACCGGCTTTCCCATCCAGTACAACAAAGCGATTGTCGGCAAGAACGCCTTCGCCCATGAGAGCGGCATCCACCAAGATGGGATGCTGAAGAACAACCAGACCTACGAGATCATGACGCCGGAGAGCGTCGGCATGCAGGCGAGCTCGCTGGTCATGGGCAAGCACTCCGGCCGCCACGCCTTTCGCAACAAGCTGAAAGAACTGGGCTACGAGTTGGGCGAGAACCGGCTCGAAGACGCCTTCACCCGCTTTAAGGAGCTCGCCGACCGCAAAAAGCACGTCTACGACGAGGATTTGGTGGCGTTGGTAGACGATGAAATCGCCCATGGCGCCGATCGGATGAAGGTCGTGGCGCTGAAAGTCGTGGCCGGCACCGGCGGTCCGCAAACGGCGGAGCTAGCGATGGAGATCGACGGCGCTGAGGCGGCGGCGGAGGCGGAGGGCAACGGTCCGGTCGACGCTGTTTTCAACGCGATCCGAAAACTGACGCCGCATGCCGCTTCATTGACGCTTTATCAAGTTCACGCTGTTACGGAAGGAACAGACGCTCAAGCCCAGGTGAGCGTGCGCCTGTCGGAGAACGACAAGTTGGCGCAAGGCTGGGCGGCCGATGCGGACACTCTGGTGGCGTCCGCGAAGGCCTATGTGGCGGCGTTGAACAAACTCGACGTCAAACGCGGGCGCAGCGCGCCGGGCGCGGCGCCGAAGGAGACCAGCGCGGCGGGTTAGGGCCTGCCGCGCCGCGACGAGACAAACCGATGCTCGGCGCCGGCATGGCCGCAAAGGCCGCCCCGGCGCCGCGTATCGATGGGTGAGAATCACGGTATCCCGACGGGGCGAGGGCGGCGTCGGCGGACAGGATTGGCGAGGCGAAGACGGCTATGCTTTCGAGTTTGTTTGGAATGCTCTCCGCCGACATGGCGATTGATTTGGGCACGGCGAACACCCTTGTTTACGTTAAGGGCCGCGGCATCGTGCTGAACGAACCCTCCGTGGTCGCCATTCAGAACCGCAATGGCCGCACCCACGTGCTGGAGGTCGGCAACGACGCCAAGGACATGTTGGGACGGACGCCGGGCTCCATCGAGGCCATTCGCCCCATGCGCGACGGCGTCATCGCCGACTTCGAAGTCGCTGAGGCGATGATCAAGCATTTCATTCACAAAGTGCACAACCGCCGCTCCTTCGCGAGCCCACGTATCGTTGTGTGCGTGCCATCGGGCGCGACGGCGGTGGAGCGCCGCGCGATCCAAGAATCGGCCCTTTCGGCCGGCGCGCGGAAGGTGGATTTGATTGAAGAGCCCATGGCCGCCGCGATCGGCGCCGGGCTGCCGGTGACCGAGCCGACGGGCTCCATGGTCGTCGATATCGGCGGCGGCACCACCGAGGTGGCGGTGCTCTCCCTCGGCGGCATCGTCTATTCGCGCTCCGTGCGCGTTGGCGGCGACAAAATGGACGAAGCGGTGATCGCTTACATTCGCCGCATGTACAATCTCCTCATCGGCGAGGCCTCTGCGGAGCGCATCAAGAAAGAGGTGGGCTCAGCGATGATCCCCGCCGAAGGCAACGGCGTCGCCATCCAGATCAAAGGCCGGGACCTGATGCACGGGGTGCCCAAGGAGGTGCGGATCGGCCAAGCGCAGGTCGCCGAAAGCTTGGCGGAGCCGGTCGGCCAAATCGTTGAGGCGGTGAAAGTCGCCCTCGAAGCGACGCCGCCGGAACTCGCCGCCGATATCGTTGACACCGGCATCGTTCTCACCGGCGGCGGCGCGCTGCTCGCCAACCTCGATCAGGTGCTTCGGGATGAGACGGGGCTGCCTGTCAGCGTCGCCGACGAGGCGCTGTCCTGCGTCGCGCTCGGCACCGGCATGGCGCTGGAGCATCCAAAGATCATGAAGAGCGTTCTTACTTCAGCAATATAGCGTCGGCGCCGAGGATTCTGGGGCGCCGGGCGTCGCTGAGGGGCGCAACCGGATAAAGCATGGGCGCTTTCGACGAATTCAAAAGCTATCAGGGCTTCGGCTCCCGCCGGCGTCGCGGGCGACCCTATGGCCTCGTCTTCTTCGCGCTGTTGTCCTGCATGATGCTGCTTCTCAGCCGTCAGGCGGCTGAGGCGTCGGTCTTTGAGAAGGCGCGGGCTGGCGTGGCTGACGCGGCGGCGCCGCTGCTCTCCGTGCTGTCAGGCCCCATTGGCTTTGTGAACAGCGTCCTTGGCGATATCGGCGATTACTTCAGCGTGGTGGAAGAGAACCGCCGCCTCAAGGCTGAGATCGCCGAGCTGTCTCGCGTGAAGGCGCAAGCCATCGCCCTTCAATCCTATGCGGAGCGTCTGCAAAAGCTCGCCAACATGCAGGCCGAGCCCTCCATCACTTACACGACGGCGCGGGTCATCGGCGATTCGGAAGGGCCGTTCGTGCGCGCCATGATCGTCAATGTGGGCGGCGAGGCGGTGAACCGCGGCCAGGCGGTGATCAATGAGTATGGCCTCGTCGGCCATGTTGTGACGCCGGGCAAGGTTTCGTCGCGGGTCTTGCTGCTGACGGATTTGAACAGCCGCATCCCGGTGTTCGTTGAGGGCGCGAATGCGCTCGGCGTCCTCGCCGGAGACAACTCCAACCGGCCGAAACTGCGATACATCGAAGAGCCAAGCGCTCTGACGCCGGGGCAAAAGGTCATTACGTCCGGCGACGGCGGCGTTCTGCCCCGGGGCCTGCCAGTCGGCGTTGTGGCGCGCGCGGGCGCCTCGGCGACCGTGAAGCCGTTCGTCGATTTCGACCAAACCGAACTCGTGCGGGTTGTCGCTTACGGCTTCCCGAGAGATGTGGAGCCGCTTGAGACATCGGGCGGGGACGCGTCGGACGCTGAGCAAACGGGCCTGCCCGCTCCAGAGATCAGCGCTGTCGACGCGCCGACGATCGGCGAGAGCGCTGGCCTCGACGCCCCGCCGGCTGCGGCCAATCCTGATAGCGAGGAGCGGCAGCCGCGTCAGATCACCTTTACGCCCAGCTTGGCGCCGCCGCGCCCCGCCGCGTTCGAAGCTGATGCGAGCGAGATTGAGCTTGTTCAGCCTGTAGAGCCAGCCGCCGGCGATGATCAGGGATCGGTTCCAGATGCGGCCGCGGCCGCCGCGCCCATCGCCATCGGCGTGCCGGGGCCCATTCAGATTGAGGCGCTGGCGCCCGTCTCCCCAGTGACGCCGCCGGCGGACATTCAGACCGAAACGCTGGCTGGCGGTCCCGCTCCTAACTCGGCCGAACTTGACGCGGCTGAACTTGACGCGGCCGAACCGGGCGCCGACGAGCCCGGCGCTCTGGAGGCGAACTAGCCATGGAATGGGGCGGCGCCGCGCGCGACACCACTCCGCTCGCCATTCTGGCGCCCCTGGCGCTGGGCCTTGTGGGCGCGCTGGCGATGGTCGCGCCTTTCCGCTTTTTTGAGGGCGTCGCGCCGACGCCGCTCATCCCGCTGATGGTCGTTTATTTCTGGACTCTCTATGAGCCGACGGCCGCGCCGGCCGCTTCAGTCTTCGCCATCGGCTGGGGACAGGATTTGATCACAGGCGCCCCGCACGGACTATGGGCGCTGACATATCTGCTGGTCTACGGCGCAGTTTTGTCGCAACGTCAGTTCCTGGTCGGGCGGAGTTTCGCGGCGACCTGGACGGGCTTTATCGCCGCCGCTGTTCTCGGCGGGGCGATTGCGTGGCTGGGCGTTTCCATCGTCAGCGGCGCGCGGGTCGCCGGCGGCGACTTGGCCTTGCAGCTTGGCGTCAGCGCGCTTGTCTATCCCGTCTTCGCCCGGGGCTTCGCCTATCTGCAAACGCGGCTTGCGGAGGATGCGCGCTGAATGCGGGTTGAACCTTACGATACCGATCGCCAACAGACCTTTTCGCGCCGCGCGGCTTTGCTGGGCGGCGGGGCCGGGTTGCTGCTGCTTGGCGTCGGCGCGCGGCTTTATCAGCTGCAGGTCGTCAATCACGAAGAGTACCAAACGCTCTCCGCTGACAATCAGTTCAATCTGCGGCTGCTGCCGCCGCTGCGCGGCGAAATCCTCGATCGGTTCGGCGAGCCGCTCGCCACCAACCGCAAGAACTACCGCGTGCTGATGATCCCCGAGCGCACGCCGAACTTCGCCGAAACCCTGAAGTCGCTCGCCAAGTACGTCAACATCGACGACCGCGACTATGATCGCATCCTGAACGACGCCCGCCGCAAGACCAAATTCACGCCGATCGAAATCGCCGACAACCTGTCCTGGGAGCAGTTCGCCCGCATCAATCTGGAATGGCCGCATCTGGCGGGCGTGCAGCCGGATGTGGGCGAGACGCGCCACTATCCGCACGGCTCCATCATGTCGGCGATTGTCGGGCATGTGGGCCGGGTGAGCGAGCGGGAGATGACGGACGACCCGCTGTTGCGCCAACCGGGCTTCCGCATCGGCAAGAAGGGCGTGGAGCTCGCCTTTGACCAGCAGCTGCGCGGCGAAGCCGGCAGCGTCAAAGTCGAAGTGAACGCCCACGGCCGCGTCATCCGCGAGCTGAAGAACGAGGCGGACCAGCCGGAGCAGGGCCAAACCGCGGTCCTCACCATCGACGCGGAGTTGCAGGCCGCCGCCATGGCGGAGCTGGAAGGCCAAAGCGGCGCCGCCGTGGTGCTCGATGTGAAGACGGGCGAAGTGCTGGTGATGGCCTCGGCGCCGTCCTTTGATCCCAACGACTTCAACATGGGCGTCAGTTCTGAGACCTGGCGCAGGCTGACCACCGATCCCTATCAACCGCTGCTGGACAAAACGCTGTCCGGCTTCTATCCGCCCGGCTCCACCTTCAAGATGATCACCGGCATCGCCGCCTTGGAGGCGGGCATGAGCCCGGACGAGAAGGTCTATTGCGGTGGGCGCACATACTTCGGCAACCGCTTCTTCCATTGCTGGAAGAAAGAGGGGCATGGCTCGCTCAGCCAGAAGGACGCCATCAAACACTCTTGCGACGTTTACTTCTATGAGGCGGCGCAGCGGGCGGGCGTCGACGGCATCCATTCGGTGGCGACGCGCCTAGGCCTCGGGCAGGTGTTCGACTTCGCCATTCCTGGGCAAAAGCGCGGCACAATTCCAAGTACGGAGTGGAAGCGCGGAAAATTCAATCAGCCCTGGTATCCGGGCGAGACGTTGTCCGTCGGGATTGGCCAAGGCTATGTGACCGCGACGCCGCTTCAGCTCGCGGTGATGGCCGCGCGCATCGCCAATGCCGCGCAAGCGGTGACGCCCTGGATTGTGCGCTCGGTTGGCGACGTCACCTACGAGCAACCTCAATTTGGTCCCTTGAACATCGCGCCGGAGCATCTCGCCGTCGCCCGCGCCGGCATGGACGCCGTCACCAATGAGATCGGCGGCACCGCCTGGCGCTCCCGGCTGGAGGAGCCGGAGTTTCGCCTCGCCGGCAAGACCGGCACCAGCCAGGTGCGGCGCATCACCAAGGAAGAGCGGGCGCGCGGCGTCACCAAGAACGAAGATCTCCCCTGGGAGCGGCGCGACCACGCCCTGTTCGTGGCGTTCGCGCCTTTTGAGGAGCCCCGCTACGCGATCTCAGTGATTGTCGAACATGGCGGCAGCGGCTCCAAAGCTGCTGGGCCGCGGGCGCGCGAGATCATGCGCGCGGTGCTGACGAAAGACCCGGCGCGCCGCCCGCCAGTGGCGCCGGTCGCCCGCCCGTCTAGCGTGACGGCCGGCGTCGGGCCCGCTTACCCCGCCGCCAGCGTCGCCAGTCCGCGCCCCAAGCGCGGGTAGTCCGGCCCATGAACGAAATCCTCCAAATCAATCGCCGCAAAGGCTTTCAAGATCGATTGGCCGAGATCGACTGGGTGTTCATCTCGGTGATCACGATCATCGCGGGCGTCGGCGTCGGCATGCTCTATTCGGTGGCCGATGGCGCGTGGCGGCCCTGGGCGCTCAGCCACGCCCTGCGTTTTACGGTGGGCTTAGCGCTGATGATCGGCATCGCGCTGATCAATCTAAGGTTCTGGATGTCGGTCGCCTACCCGATCTATGCGGTGGCGCTGGGCCTCTTGCTCTGCGTTGAGTTCTTTGGGCTGACAATCATGGGCGCGCAGCGGTGGATCATGGTGGGCCCCGTGCAGCTGCAGCCATCCGAGATCATGAAGATCGCCCTCGTGCTGGCGCTCGCCCGCTATTACCACGGGCTCCGGGTGGACCAAGTCTCCCACTGGCTGTTCTTGATCCCGCCGCTTTTGATGATCGGCGCGCCGGTCTTTTTGGTGGCGAACCAGCCTGATCTGGGCACATCGCTGCTGCTTGCGGCGGGCGGCGCCATCATTCTGTTTTTGGCGGGGCTCAGCTGGTGGATTGTCCTCGGCGCGGTCGGCGCGAGCCTCGCCGCCATTCCCATCGCCATCAAGTTCGTGTTGAAGGATTATCAGCTCGAACGCGTCATGACGTTCCTCAACCCGGAACGCGACCCGATGGGGGAGGGGTATCACCTCCTGCAATCGAAGATCGCGCTCGGCTCCGGCGGCGTCGGCGGCAAGGGGTATCTCCAAGGCACCCAGAGCCATTTGAACTTCCTGCCGGAGATGCAGACGGACTTCATCTTCACCATGTATGGGGAGGAGTTCGGGCTGATCGGCGCGGCGTTTCTGTTGATCCTCTACGCCTGCGTCTTCCTGATGGGCCTCAACATCGCCATGTCGTCGAAGTCTCACTTCGGTCGGTTGGTGGCGATGGGCGTCGTGGCCACCTTCTCGCTCTACGTGCTCATAAATACGGCAATGGTGATGGGCCTTGCGCCGGTGGTGGGCGTGCCGCTGCCGCTTGTCTCCTATGGGGGCACGGTGCTTCTCACAATCATGGTCGGCTTCGGGCTTGTCATGAGCGTGCATGTGCACCGCGACCAAGACACCTTGCGCAGCGGCGACCTCCTCTAGCCGCCGGCGGCCAGCCGCGCTTCCCAGTTGACCGCCGCGGCCGCATTGGCCAGCATCCCGCGCTATCAAAAGCAAGGCGCAAAACCGCGCCGCAGGGGAGCTGAGCATCCATGGCGCAGGTTAAAGCCGCGAGCGGCGATCATTGGTCGTCCCGCATCGCCTTTTTGTTCGCGGCGGTTGGCTCTTCGGTCGGTCTCGGCAATTTCTGGCGGTTCCCTTATGAAGCGGGCGCCAACGGCGGCAGCGCCTTCGTTCTGCTCTACGTGGTGGCTGTCCTGTTGCTGGGCGCGCCGATTTTGATGGCTGAGCTGTTTGTCGGGCGGCGGGGCGGCGGCAGCGCCATTGGCAGCATCGCGCGCGTGGCGAAAGAAAGCGGCGCGTCGCCCATTGTCGCGAGTTTTTGGACGCTCGCCGGCTGGTGCGGGATCGTCGCGAGTTTTTGCGTTCTCAGCTTCTATGGCGTCATCGCCGGTTGGATTATCGCCTATATCGTCACCTTCTTGACCGGCGCTTTGAAGGGTGCTTCGCCCGAGACGGTGGCCGCGTTGTTTGAGGCGTTGCTCGCGAACCCGGGGCGCATGGCCTTTTTCCAGGCGTTGTTTATGGGGATGACGGTGCTCATCATCGCCCGCGGCCTGAAGGGCGGCATTGAAACCGCCGTCGATATCCTCATGCCGACTTTTTTCATTATGCTGATCGGCATCACTATCGCCGTTTGTTGGATAGGCGATGCCGGGGCTGCGGCGGAGTTTTTGCTCACGCCAGACTTCTCAAAAATCACGCCGGATGTGGTGGCCGCGGCCGTTGGCCAAGCGTTCTTTTCGATCGGTCTCGGTTCGGCGATTATGTACGCCTACGGGGCGTACATGACGAAGGACCTTAACATTCCTCGCTCCGGCGCCATCATCATCGCCAGCGACACGTTCGTCGCTATGATCGCCGGCTTCGCCATCTTTCCGCTGGTTTTCGCCTTTGGCCTCGACCCCGCCGGCGGCCCCGGCCTGCTCTTCGTCACCTTGCCGATCGCTTTCGCGCAGATGCCGTTCGGGATGGTGCTGGGCGCGGTTTTCTTTTTCTTGGCCCTGTTTGCGGCGCTCACCTCAGCGATTTCGCTGCTTGAGGCCATGACAGCGCTTGGCGCTGAACATGGCCACAACAACCGTCCCGCCATTTCGATCGGCACGGGTCTTGTTTGCTACATTCTGGGGATCGGCAGCGTTTTGTCTTTCAATGTACTGAAAGACTTTCATCCGCTGGGCTTCCTGCCGTTGTTTGAGGGGCAGGGCGTTCTCGACATGCTCGACACGCTGACGAGCCGTATTCTGATGCCGCTGAGCGGCTTTATCACGGCGTTGTTCGCCGGATGGGCCGTAACGCGCGAGGCGGCGAAGGATGAGTTGTCGTTTCTATCGCCTTGGGGTTTCCAAGTTTGGCGATTTCTGGTGCGTTTCATCGCGCCAACGGCGTTGTTCATCGTCATTCTGCATGGGCTGACGAATTAGAGCGAATTGCAGGACAAGCAGCTCACCGGTTTCGCGTCCGCAATTCACGCAAACAACGGCTATAGAGCCGCTGCTAGCGAAAGCGATCCGTCGCGCGAACCAGTGCGTCGACGATGGCCGGTTCACTAGCGGCGTGCCCGGCGTCCTTGCAAACCGTGAGACGGCCGGCGGGCCAGGCTTTGGCGAGTTCCCACGCCGTCTTCATCGGCGTCACCACATCGTAGCGCCCTTGCGCGATCTCGCCGGGGATGTCGCGGATCTTATCGACATTGCTGAGCACGTGGTTGTCCCGGTTAAAGAAGCCGGAATTGATGAAGTAGTGGCACTCGATCCGAGCGAAGGCGATGGAAAAACGCTCCGAGCTAAAGCTGGCGATGCGCTCTGACGATGGGAATAGGGAGACCGTTCCGCCTTCCCAAGCGCTCCACGCGCGCGCGGCCCCGACTTGCACGGCGCGATCTTCGTGGGTGAGGCGCGCATAGTACGCCTTGATGAAATCGCCCCGCTCGTCAGCCGGAATGGGGGCGATGAAGCGCTCCCAAGCGTCCGGATACATCCAGCTCGCGCCGCCGTCCTGGTAGAACCAACGCAGCTCCGACTGGCGCAAGGTGAAAATCCCCCGCAGCACCAACTCCGTCACGCGCTCTGGATGGGACTGCGCGTAGACAAGCGCGAGGGTTGAGCCCCAAGAGCCGCCGAAGACCTGCCACCGATCGATTTCCAGATGGACGCGGAGCGCTTCGATGTCGTCAACGAGCGCCCAGGTGGTGTTGTCTTCGAGGCAGGCGTGCGGTGTAGAGCGACCGCAGCCGCGCTGATCGAACAGCACAATCCGGTAGACCGACGGGTCGAAAAAGCGCCGCATCGCCGGCGTCGCGCCGCCGCCTGGGCCGCCATGCAGCACCACCACGGGCTTGCCGTTGGGGTTGCCGCATTCCTCGAAATAGATGGTGTGAAGCTCGCTTACCGCGAGCTTGCCCGTCCGATAGGGCTCAGTCGGCGCGTAGAGCCCCTTGAGTTCCGTCATTAACGCTTCTTTCACCAAATGAGCCGAGCCGTATGCTCAACGTCTGCGCCGCCGTCTCGTCAAAATCACTGGCGTTGCTTAAGATTAAACCAACCGCCTGACAAGTTTAGAGGCCTCCGTTGCCGCCGCGTATCGCACCTTCGAAGCTCACCGTCCTGAAGGCGGCTATCCTGTCAACTGCGCTCGCCGTCACCTTATCCGGCTGCGTCACCGTGCGCTTGTTTGGCGGCGAGGCCGACGCCGGATTGAGCGCGCCGCAGGAAGATCTGCGCGCCATCGCCAGCCAGTTGGACGAGGCGCCCTGGCCTGAGCCGGAGCGCGACAATTTCGCCGCGAACATCGCCAGCGTGCTGCTTGGCGGCCGTCGTCAGGAGAAGGAGATCGACGCGGGCGCGATGACGCGCTCTCGCGCAGTAAAGGCTTATCTCGCGGAGTTGGACGCCACGGTGGAGGAGGGCGGCTTGCAGTACGCTGTCGCCAGCGACGCCCAGGCGACATTGCAGCTCGCGGCTGAGCTTACCCTTGCGGCGGAGGCTGTGGCGCGCGCCCCTGGCGTCGATCGATTGTCGGAGGACGTCGCCGTCTTGGAGAAAGCGATTTATCGTCTGCGCGAAAAACGCTCGATGTACGAATTGATCCTGGATCTAACCGCCATGACGCTTGGCCAGGTTATCGCCATTGTGTCACCGATATTTTTCAGCAAAGCGTTGGATGCCCTTCAATACGGCGCGTTGGATTTAAGCTTTTGGCAGCTTTGGT
>JBCDJH010000005.1:0-16701 GCA_038747965.1 Pseudomonadota bacterium | reverse complement strand
GTCGAGACGAGGGAGGAGCGTAAAGTGGCTTCGGTCGACGCCAACTCCTCCACACGCCCGGTGAGGGCGTGCTGGGCGTTGACCAGATTCTCTAGCGTCGTCTCCATTTCCGAGCGTTTTTCGCTCTCCGCCGCCGCTTCCGCATCGCGCGATTGGCGCCGCGCCCGCAGCTGCATGGAATAGGAGACGAGAATGACAAATAGGATCAACGCGCCGACGATAACGCCGATCTGAACTGGATCGCCCATGGCTGCACCTCTCGCTCCGCATGAGCCTAGCATGGAGCGTGCCACCCGGCGGCCGAGACTGCCTGGGGGAGCGCTTGACCAGCTTGACCGGGGGCGGCCGAGGGATTAGGTGCGCTCTATGGCAGTTCGAGAGATCCTAACAGCGCCCGACCCGCGGCTGCGCCAAGTCTCCGCGCCCGTGGAGGCCGTAGACGACGATTTGCGCCGCCTGATGGACGACATGCTGGAGACCATGTACGACGCGCCCGGCATTGGCCTCGCCGCCATCCAAATCGGCGTGCCGAAGCGGGTCATCGTCATGGATTTGGCGGACAAGGAGGCCGGTGAAGAGCCGGAGCCCCGCTACTTTGTGAACCCCGAAATCCTCGACCCCAGCGACGAGACCAAGCCCTATCAGGAGGGCTGCCTCTCGGTGCCGGAGTTCTTTGAGGATATCGAACGCCCGGCGGCGTGCCGCGTTACCTACCTCGATTATGACGGCGCGCCGCAGACGCTGGACGCCGAAGGGCTGCTGGCTGTCTGCATTCAGCACGAGATGGACCATCTGGAAGGCGTGCTCTTCATCGATCATCTGTCGCGGCTGAAGCGGGACACCATCTTAAAAAAACTGAAGAAACAAAGACGCCTGGAAGCCGCCGGCTAAGGACGTGCCGCCTATGCGCCTCGCCTTTATGGGAACGCCTGAGTTCTCAGCGCCCATCTTGGGCGAGCTGCTGGCGGCGGGCCACGATGTGGCCGCGGTCTACAGCCAACCGCCGCGCCCGGCCGGCCGCGGCAAAGCCTTGCGAAAATCCCCGGTCCATACGGCGGCGGAGGCCCATGGCCTCCCCGTGCGGACGCCGACTGCGTTGAAGGCGCAAGAGGACCGGGACGCCTTCGCCGCGTTGGATCTCGACGTCGCCGTCGTCGCCGCTTACGGATTAATCTTGCCCAAACCCATTTTGAACGCGCCGCGGCTCGGCTGCCTTAATTTGCACGCGTCTTTGTTGCCGCGATGGCGCGGCGCCGCCCCCATCCAGCGGGCCATCATGGCCGGCGACGCCGTTACCGGCGTTCAAGTCATGCAGATGGAGCCGGGCCTCGACACGGGGCCGGTGCTTCTGTCGGAGACCACCCCGATTGGCGAGGGCGAGACAGCTGGCGACTTGGAGCCGCGCCTTTCCACCATCGCCGCGAGCCTCATCGGCCGCGCCCTCGCCGCGTTGGAGCGGGGCGCTTTAACGCCGACGCCGCAGGCGCAAGAGGGCGTCGTCTACGCCCACAAAATCGACAAGGCGGAAGCGCGCATCGCCTGGGACGCGCCCGCCGACGAGGTCGACCGCCGCATTCGCGGCCTTTCGCCTGCGCCCGGCGCCTGGTTTGAAGCGCCGGATGCGGAGGGACGGCCGACGCGCGTAAAAGTCTTACGCTCAAAGCGAGGCGACCCCGCCACAACGGGCGCGCCAGGAACCATTCGGGTAAGCGATGGACGCGCCTTTGTTCAGTGCGCCCCTGGGGAAGTGGAGTTGCTCGCGCTTCAGCGGGCCGGCAAGGGCGTTCAGGATACGGCGACGTTTCTACGTGGCTTTCCCCTTGACGTCGCCTCATCAGCCGGCGCCTGATGCCGCGCTACCGCCTCACCCTTGAATATGACGGGCGTCCCTTTGTCGGCTGGCAACGCCAAGCGAACGGCCCATCCGTACAAGAAGCATTGGAGACCGCCGCGGCCCGCCTGGACGGCGCGCCGGTGACGGTCAACGGCGCCGGGCGGACGGACGCGGGCGTCCACGCCACAGGGCAAGCCGCGCATCTCGACCTCACCCGCCCCCTCGCCCCGGACGCCGTCCGCGACGCCCTCAATTTTCACCTGAAGCCCGCGCCCATTGCGGTGCTGGAGGCGGCGGCCGCCGCGCCCGATTTCCACGCCCGCTTCGATGCGGGGCGCAGAACCTACCGCTATGTTATCGTCAATCGCCGCGCGCCGCTTACCTTCGACAAAGGCCTCGTCTGGCGCGTGCCGCAGCGCCTGGACGAGCGCGCGATGCACGCCGCCGCGCAGACGCTCGTCGGGCGTCATGACTTCTCCACCTTTCGGGCGGCGGAGTGCCAGGCGAAATCGCCCGTCAAAACACTCGAAACAATCCGCGTCGCGCGGCATGGCGACCGGATTGAGATGCTCGTGCAGGCGCCCTCTTTCCTACACCGGCAGGTGCGCTCCTTCGCCGGCAGCTTGGCGCAGGTGGGCCGGGGCGCTTGGGGCGCGCGAGATCTCGCCGCCGCGCTCGCGGCCCGTAACCGAGCCGCCTGCGGCCCCGTCGCGCCGCCGGACGGGCTCTACCTCACCAAGGTTGAGTATGCTCTTGAGGCTGAACGACCGCTGGCCGATCAATAGCGGGTCAGCCCTGGGCGACGTTGGGCGCGAAGCTCAGCGTGACGAGTTCCACCGCAAGGCTCGCCGCAAACAGCCCGACGGTCGTGGCGATCGCCGCGGCCATCCGAACGCCGAACCCGCCGCGCACGACGCGCACGGTCACAAACGCGTTCCAGGCCAAGGCCGCCAACTGCACGAACAGAAACTGCCCGGCTGAGATGAGGCCAAGCAAGTAGGCGGTCGCCGCCAAACACGATATCGAAAGAAGAACGGGCCGCGTCCAATTGAACAAAACGACCACGACAGCGAAATTCCGTGGCGCCTTGAAAATTCGAGCCGTCGCTGCAAGCGCGAGGATGGAGGCGGCCCACCCGCCCACATAAGTGATCACGGTAAAAACAAACGAGACGGAGGACGAAGGCGGGCGGGCCGACGGCTCCAAGATCGCCATGTATTCCTCTTGCGCTGGACGCGCGCCGGCGAAGATCAAGAGGAAGAGGGGCGCGGCGACTATGAGGGCGAAAAAGGAATTGAAAAAGCCGTCGGCGGAGAAATCAAAACACTCCCGCCAGTCGTTGCGGCCAAGCGCAATGCGCCACGCCCCTTCAAGCGCGCGCAAGGTTCCGCCCCGCGATGCGGAGGAGGGCACGGGGGCGGGCGTCGTCATCAGGGGGCGCCCGCCTGAGTGGCCGCGCGCGGCGCCGAGGCGCCCGGCGTGGAGGTGCGGGGGGCGGAGGCGAAGGCCGCGAAGTACCGCTCCAACAAACCGGCGTAAATCCGGGACAACGCCTCAATGTCGGCGATCGCCACATGCTCGTTCGTCTTGTGCATGGTCTTGCCGACCAGCCCGAACTCGACAACCTCCGCATACTGGCGAATAAAGCGCGCGTCCGAGGTGCCGCCGGTAGTGGAGAGTTCTGGGCGACGACCGGTCTCCGCCGCAACGCTCTCTTGCACCAAATCCGTGAACGGACCTGGCGAGGTGAGATACGCCTCTCCCGACACACGCACTTTAAGGTCGTATCTTAAAGGATCGTCGCCGTCGCGGCGCAAGGACGCGAGCGCCGCATCAAGGCGGGCGCGGATATGGGCGTCAAGGCTCGCCCCCGTCCAGTTGGGGTTGAAGCGCACATTGAACCGCGCCTCCGCCGCGCCGGGGATAAGGTTCTCCACCTCATTGCCGACATCGATGGTCGTCAGCTCCAGATTCGAAGGCTGAAATCCCTCAAACCCATCGTCCAGCGGTTCGGCCAACAGGGCGTTCAGCAATGTCAGAGTCGGCGGTAGAGGGCTGCGGGCGAGATGCGGATATCCCACATGGCCGGACTGGCCGGTCACCGTCAGAATAAAGTTGGCGCTGCCGCGTCGGCCGATCTTAATCATATCGCCAAGCGCGTCCGGGTTGGTGGGCTCGCCGACGAGGCAATGGTCGAACCCCTCGCCGCGCGCCGCCAAGGCCGCCAGCATCTTCCGCGTGCCATTGATCGCGGGGCCTTCTTCGTCGCCCGTAATCAAAAGGCTGATGGACCCGGCGCAGGTGCCTGAAGCGATGGCGGCGCCAGCGCCGGCCACGAACGCGGCGATGGCGCCTTTCATGTCAGCGGCGCCGCGGCCCCACAGCGCGCCGTCCGTCGTCTCCGCCGCGAAAGGGGGCGAGGACCAAGCCTCCGGATCGCGGGCCGGCACGACATCCGTATGCCCTGCAAAACAGAAATGCGGCGCGCCTGTGCCGAAGCGGGCGTAAAGATTGTCGACCGGCGCCGCGCCTGGCTCTTCGAACGGCATGCGTTCACACACAAAGCCGAGCCCCTCAAGCGCCGTCTGCAAAACGCCGAGCGCGCCCGCATCCTCCGGCGTCACTGAGGGACGTTGAATAAGCGCGCGCGCGAGCGCTAAGGGATCTGGGATCTCAAGAGCGGGCATCGCCGTCAGTCCCGCAACAGTTCGTTGATGGATGTCTTGGAGCGGGTGCGGGCGTCCACCTGTTTGACGATCACCGCGCAATAGAGGCTGACGGCGCCTGAGTCGGGGCCGCCGCTGCTCGCCATGCTGCCCGGCACCACCACCGAATAGGGCGGAACTTCGCCATACAGAACTTTGTCGTTGGCGCGGTCGTAGATTTTGGTGGAGGCGCCGAGATAGACGCCCATGGAGAGCACCGAGCCTTCTCGCACGATCACGCCTTCGGCCACCTCGGAGCGGGCGCCGATAAAGCAATTATCTTCGATGATGACGGGCGCCGCCTGCAACGGCTCCAAGACGCCGCCAATGCCGGCCCCGCCGGAGATGTGGCAGTTCTTCCCGATCTGCGCACAAGAGCCGACCGTCGCCCAGGTGTCGATCATCGCGCCTTCATCCACGTAAGCGCCGAGATTGACGAAGGACGGCATGAGGACCGCGCCGGGCGCGATGTAGGAGCCGCGCCGGACCGTGGCCGGCGGCACCGCCCGGAAGCCCGCCGCGCCGAACGCAGAGGCGTCCCAGCCTGCGAATTTGGAGGGGACCTTGTCCCACCAGGACGCGCCGCCCGGCGCGCCGGCGATCGCCTCCATGTCGTTCAAACGGAAGCTCAAAAGGACAGCTTTTTTCAGCCATTCATGGACGCGCCAATCCCCATCCTCGGCGCGCTCGGCGACCCGCAAGCGCCCAGCGTCGAGCCCGGCGATCGCCGCCTCGACAGCGTCCCGCGCGGCGCCTTGCGTGCTTGCGGACAGGCTGTCCCGGTCGTCCCAAGCGGCCGCGATCGCCGCCTCCAGTTGGTCGTCATTCATGATCTGGCTTCTCCGCGCGGGGCCGAGCCCGCCTCAAACTGTGGCCGGGAGACTAGTGGCTCGGGGCCTCAAGGCAAAGCGATGGACCTAGCCCTTTTCTGACGCGCCCACATGCGCCGAGTGCCGCACCCGGGCGAGGAATTCAGCGATGTCCTCAATGGCGTGATGCACATGGGCGTGCGCCTCCCCGGCAGTGGAGGGGCGCGTTTCAACGGGCTCGTTCTCGATCCAGGGGGCGTCGCTTTGCACCAGAACCGTCGTCATGCCGAGGTCATGGGGCGCGATCAGGTTCTGGGGCAAATCCTCAAACATGATCGCCGCGCTGGCCTTCAAGTCGTGGCGCTTCAGAAACCGCTCATAGGCGTCCGCATGGGGCTTCGGCAGGAATTCGCCCGCCTCGATATCGTGGACAGCGTCGAAAAGCTCCGCCAGCCCGAGCTTCTCCATCACATTTTCAGCGTGGGCGACGCTGCCATTGGTGAAGACGTACTTTTCGCCAGGCAGGGCGTTGATGTGGCGAGCAAGCGCCGGGTCAGCCTCCAGTAGGCTCAAATCGATATCGTGGACATACTCAAGGAAATCGCCCGGAGCGACGCCGTTCTCCCGCATGAGGCCGTTCAGCGTCGTCCCATGCTCCACATAGTAGCGCTTCTGGAGGCGCCGGGCGTCATCCTTGGCCATACCGAGGTAGGACTCGATGAACGCCGTCATCCGCTGATCGATCTGCGCGAACAGGTTGCAACGGGCGGGATAGAGCGTGTTGTCGAGATCGAAGATCCAAACATCGATATGGGAGAGATCGACCGGATCTGAGGACACCTGCGCCGCCATGAATCGTCCTTTTTGCTGGTAGCCCTCCTGATAGCCCCAAATCAGGGCGCTGGCGAGGCGCAGCCGGGCTCTTGGCTAACGGCGGATTAAGGGGCTTCGCCTAACCTCGCTTCAGGAGCTTTGTGGGGCGCCGCATGCGAAACCTACTCAAGAAACTGCCCGGGATCCGGGCGCTGCCGAGCGACCTCAGCTATGAGGGCGCCCGCAACGCGCTGGAGGCCCAAGATAAAAAAGCGAAGCGCGAACTCGCCGCGCGGGCCGATGCGCCGCCTGAGGCGCTCTACTATCTCGCCACGGACGCCTCGCCCGAGGTGCGCCGCCTCGCCGCCGCCAACGAGGCGACGCCGCGCCAGGCCGACCTTATGCTGTGCCAGGATGTGGACGAGGACGTGCGCTGCGAGCTCGCGCGCAAGATCAGTCGGCTCATTCCAGGTCTGGAGGGCCGCGTCGCCGACAAGGTCCGGGATCTGACGCTTCAAGCGCTCGACCAACTCTCTCAGGATCATCTGCCGCGGGTGCGCTCCATCATCGCTGAGGAGCTGCGGGCCTCCGCTGACGCGCCCAAATCGGTGATGCTGCGCCTCGCCCAGGACGCTGAGGAAATCGTCGCGGCTCCGGTGCTGGAGTACTCCCCGCTTCTCAACGATCAGGATCTGATGGAGCTGGTGGCCGCGGGCCTCGCAACCGGCATGCTGCAAGCGGTGGCCCGGCGCCAGAACTTGGCGGAGCCCGTCTGCGATCAAGTGGCGGCGACGTTCGACGCGGCTGCAATCGCCTCTCTCCTGCAGAACGCAAGCGCGAAGGTACGCGTCGAAACGCTCGAGCAAATCGCCGCCCAAGCGGAAGAGATGAGCGCCGTTCACGAGCCGCTGGCCATGCGCCCCGATCTCTCCGTCAAAGCCATCCGGCGGATAGCGGGCTTTTTGGCGACGTCGCTGGTGGAGCGTCTGGCCGCCCGCAATGACCTCGATGAAGACACGCAAGATCTCCTCTCCCGCCATATGCGCCGCAAGGTTGAAGACGAGCCCGCTGCCGGAGAAGGCGACGCGGTCTCCCGCGCTCTGGAAGTCGTTGAGAAAGCGGCGAAGCGCAGCGAGTTAACAGAAGCTTTTGTCGTCGACGCGCTCGATGCCGGCGACCGGCCTCTTGCGCGGGTCGCCCTGGCGGCGCTCGCCAAAGTGAAACTCGGCGCGGTCGATCAAATCCTTGCGGCGAAAGCGGCGAAACCTTTGGTCGCGCTCGTCTGGAAAGCCGGCCTGTCGATGCGCACAGCTTCGCTCGCCCAGGAAAAGCTCGGCGCCATCAAGCCGAGCGAGCGTTTGCCCGCCCGCGGCGGCAGCGCTTATCCGCTGGCGGACGATGAGATGAACTGGCTCATCGACTATTTCACGGACGCCTAGACGGTTCGGCCCACTCGCCAGAGCCCGCGCACGGCTCTAAGTCTTTGTTTGCGCGAATTGCGGACGCGAAACCGGTGATCCACTTTCGCTGCAATTCGCTCTAGGTCTTTGTTTGCGCGAATCGCCAACGCGAAACGGGTAAGCCGCTTGTCCTACAATTCGCTCTAGTTGGTCGAGGCCGCGCTGGGCGACGCCTCGCTCGGCGGCCGCGCGATAAACTCGCTCGCCTTGAAATGGTGCGTCCAGGATTTTGCGTCCCCGGTCTCAATTTCCTGGAAGGGCGCGATGTCGTAACCGAAATCCTCGCAGGAGACGGTGTCCTCAATGTCAAACAAGACCGCGTTTACGCACATTTCACGGGCGCCGTTCGCGAGAACCAGATCGCCCTCTTCCTGCTCCAGCGTCGCGTAGACGAAGTAGCGATCCGAGGCGAGCGCGCCCTTCAACACCTTCGCGCAGGCTTTCGGTTCAAGCCGCCACCAACCGCGAGAGGCGAAACGCTCGCCCTTCGGCGCGCCGATAGCGCCCCAAAGCAGGCTGTCCGTGTCGTTACAAAAGAAGAAACCGAGGTCCCGTTCACGCGCATTCGCTGATTCCATCAGCGCATCAATCAACTCGTCGCTGATGAGGCCGGCGCCGCCCACGCCTTTTTCGTTCTTGAAGGCGGATACAGCGATCCGGGTGCGCCGGCCGGCATAGCCGTCCAACTCGCCGATATCGTAGCCAAGGTCGTTTAGGAGGCGCTGCACGCCGGCGATCTCAGCCCGGAACAAGGAGTAATTGGCGGCTTCCGAAAAATCAGTGCGCCAATCGCCATCTTCAACGCCCATCACTTCGACGGCGCTGAACAGACGCCTTGTCTCCTCATCGGCGCACGCCTCATGATCTTTTTCGGTGAAAAAGCGCGTGGGCGCGGCGCAGAGCGGCGTCTCGCCCGACCATACGCGCTGTTCGCCGCGATGGCCTTCAATGGCCTCAGCGTAGACGAAGTACCGGCCGGGCTGCACCGCATCCGCGAGAATCACCTGGCACTGACCTGGCCGCAGACGCCACCAGCCGCGCGTCACAGTCTTGTTTTCGTCCGGGTAGCCGATCGCTGCGTTGATGGCGTAGCTGGTTTTATTGCAGAAGCTGTATTCCGCGTGCGCCGCGCCGGCGAGGCCCAAAGCGCTCGCCACCCACATCGCCATAGCGCCGCCGAGCGCCGCTGCGATCCCCGCAAAACCGCTGAGGGCTCGTTTCATACCGTTACCTCTACTCCGCATCCCGCCGCGCCTGAGCATGTCGTCAGGCGCGCCCCGCCTCCATCAACGTACCTGCGCCAAGCTGGGTGAACAATTCAAGAAGAACCGCATGGGGCCGGCGTCCATCGAGAATCACCGCCGCCTCGACCCCCTCGCCCACCGCTTTGATGCAGGTTTCCAGCTTTGGGATCATCCCGCCATTCGCAGCGCCGCTGGCGATCAACGCCTCCGCCCCGCCGACGGTGATCTCCCGGATCAACGCCCCGCCCGCGTCCAGCACCCCATCCACATCGCTGAGGAGCAGAAGCCGCTTCGCGCCGATCGCCGCAGCGATGGCCCCCGCCGCCGTGTCGGCGTTGATATTGTAGGTCTGCCCGTCGGCCCCCAGACCGATCGGCGCGATGATCGGGATGAGGCCCGCGCCCATGACGGCGTCAAGCACGGACGCGTCAACCCGCTCCGGCTCGCCGACGAAGCCGAGATCAAGCGCCTTTTCGATATGCGAGCTGGGGTCCTTGCGCGCCCGGTGGGCTTTGCGGGCCGTGATGAGCCCGCCATCCTTTCCAGAAAGCCCGACAGCCGCGCCGCCCGCCGCGGTGATGTCGGCGACAATCGCCTTGTTGATGGAGCCGGCCAGCACCATCTCGGCGATTTCAACGGTGGCCTGATCGGTCACCCGGTGGCCGTCGACGAACTCGCTTTCGATGTTCAGCCGCTTCAGCATTGCGCCGATTTGCGGCCCGCCCCCATGCACCACGATGGGCCGCAAGCCGACCTGCTTTAGAAGCGCGACGTCCCGCGCGAACATGCGTGAGAGTTCCGGATCTCCCATCGCGTGGCCGCCATATTTGATAAGCACAGCCTCCCCGTCATAGCGCTGGATGAAGGGCAGAGCCTCGGCGAGCGTCGTGGCGGCGGCGAGCGCTTTAGCGGCGTCTTCTTCGGTCGCTGTCGGTTTGGCGGGCATAAGCGGCGATCGGCAAGCAAATAACGAGGTGATGCAGGCTTACGCCATTGGACGCGGCACCGCCAGCGCAGCGAGCTCTGCGCGCAGCTCGCCAAGCCCGTCGCCCTTGGCGGAGGAGGTGGCGATGACGTGGGGATGAGCGGCCGGCCGCTTGGCGATCGCGGCGGCGCACTCATCGAGGCGCCGGCGCGCCTCGTCCGCCTTTAACTTGTCGATTTTGGTGAGCACCAGCTGATAAACGACCGCCGCCTCGTCAAAGAGGTCTTGGGTCTCCGCGTCATTTGGCTTCAAGCCGTGGCGCGCGTCGATCAACAGGCAAACGCGGGCGAGCTCCGCCCGGCCGCGCAGATAGTCTCGGGTGAGCCCGCGCCAGGCGGCCGATTCCTTCTTAGAGGCGCGCGCGTATCCGTAGCCCGGCAAATCCACAAGACGCAGGCGGCGCCCCAAGTCGAAATAGTTGAGCGCCCTGGTGCGCCCTGGCTCAGCGGACGCGCGGGCGAGCCCCTTGCGGTTGGTCAGCGCGTTGATAAGGCTCGATTTGCCCACATTGGAGCGGCCGGCGAAGGCGACTTCCGGCGCGGCGGGCGCAGGCAGATCGCGCAACGAGACGACGCTCAGCTCAAAATCGCAGGAGCCTGCGAAAAGCCGCCGGCCCGCCTCAAGCGCCGCGCCGTCTGGGTCCGTCAAGACTTGGACGCGCCGGGGCCGCTCTTATCGAGATATTTGGCGATAAAGCCCGGCGTCTTGAACCTTGCGCCCCAGTCAACCGAGACGCCCATGCGCTTCATGATGAGCCATTGCTGAAGGATCGAAAGAGACGTGTTCCACCACCAATAGATGACGAGACCCGAGGCGAAGCCCGCGAGCAAAATGGTGAAGAAGATCGGCATCAGAGCGAACACCTGCTGCTGCACGGGGTCGGCCGGCGGCGGGTTCAGCTTGGTCTGGAACCACATGGCGACGCCCATCATCAGCGGCCAGACGCCAATTCCAAGGAAGGCCCCGACCACGGGGACGGCTGTCGGCTCGAACGGCAACAGGCCGAAGAGATTGAAGACGCTGGTCGGATCGACGGCGGAGAGGTCTTGGATCCACCCAAAGAACGGCGCGTGGCGCAACTCGATGGTGACGAAGAGCACCTTGTAAAGGGCGAAGAACACCGGGATCTGGATGAGAACCGGCAAACAGCCAGCGAGCGGGTTCAGCTTCTCTTTCTTGTAGAGCGCCACCATCTCCTGCTGCATTTTCATGCGGTCGTCTTTGTACTGCTCCCGCATCCGGGTCATTTCCGGCTGCAGCTTCTTCATCTTCGACATCGCCACATAGGATTGGTTGGCGAGCGGGAAGAAAACGAGCTTGACGCACAGCGTCAGCAACAAGATGGCGACCCCGTAATTGCCCGTGAGCTGTCCGAAAAAGTTCAGGACGGTGAAAATCGGCTTGGTGAGAAAGAAGAGGCGCCCCCAATCCACGGCGCGGTCGAACGCGGCGACGCCAAGCTCATTCTCATAGGTGCGCAGCAGCTTCACTTTTTTCGCGCCGGCGAAAAACAACGCCTCGCTTGTGGCCGACCCGCCAGCCGGGGCCACGGTCGGTTGCTTGACGATGTAGCTCGTCTGATAGATGGGCGCGCCGGGCTGGCCGATATCCTTAAACTCGCCTGTGAACGGCGCGTCTTGCGCCGGGGCGAGGGCGGCGAGCCAGTATTTGTCCGTGACGCCCAGCCAGCCGCCGGTCGCCGTTTCGACGAACGGGCCGTCATTGGTGAGCTTTTTGTATTTGCGCTCCCGCAACGTGTCGCTGAAGACGCCGAGCGCGCCCTCATGCAGGATCATAAAGTTGGCGAGATCGCTCGGCACGCCGAAGCGCTGGATAACGCCGTAGGGGAACAATTGCGCCGGGGCGGCGCCGGCGTTGCGCACCGTGTCCTCGATGCGGAACATGTAGTTCTCATCCACCGAAATCGTGCGCTCAAAGGTGAGCTCGCCCGCGATGTAGGTGAGCGTCACCGGTGTGTCAGGGCTGAGCGCGGCGCCCGCCGGGGCGCTCCAGATCGTGGCGGGGCCGGGCGCTGAGGCCGCCGCGTCGCCAGCCGCGCGCCAGCCATGAAACGCGAGGTACGCGCCGTCTGAGCCGACGGGATTGAGCAGAATGATGCGATCGCTCTCCGGATCCGGCGTCTCGTGGTAGGCCTTCAGTTCGAGATCGTCGAAGCGCGCCCCTTCCAAATTGATGGAGCCGGTCAATGTCGGCGTATCGATGGCGACCCGCCCCGGCCCACGCGCGAGCGCGCTCGCCCGGTCCGGCGCAACGTCGGGCGCAGCGGGCGCGGTGAGGCCGCCCTGCTGGCCGGGAAGACCGCCTTGAACCGCCGCGCCAGGCTCGGGCAGCGCGCCGTCAACGCCCAGAGAGCCGGCGCCAGCGCCAGCGCCGCCATTTTGAGCGGCGATCTGGACCTCTTCGATCGCTTTGCGCCGCTTCGCTTCCGGCTCCACGACCAGAACCTGGTAGATCACCAGAACGGCGACCGACAACACGATCGCGATCAGGATGTTTTTGCTATCGTCCATGAGATCCCTGCGTCCAGCCTCTCCAACCGCCAGCCTGCGCCTGACGAGCGCGCGGGTGTTTGGCTGTGAGGGACGAATAAGGAAACGGCGCGCTAAGCCCGCTCGGCGCTTGGCCGCCTTCGACCTCGCCGCAGCTTACGCGCGCCTGAAGACGATTTGAGGCTTACAAGGGCCTCGTTGAGATCGTCAAGGAGCTTTGAGAAGTCGGCCGTGAAAGCGCCAATGCGCCCGACCAGCACATAGTCGGCGCCGGTCCGCCCCAAGGTCTTCAGCTGTGCTGAGGCGGCGCGCAGCCGACGCTTTATTCGGTTGCGCACAACAGCCCCGCCAACCCGCTTTGTGACGGTGAAGCCGACGCCGATAGCGGGGTCGCCGTCTGCCCGATCGCGCATCTGAACGGAAAAAAGAGAGCCATTCCAACGCCGGCCCTTTGCCGCGCTCAAAAAAGAGGCGCGCTTCTTAAGAGTTCGGAGGGTCGCCGACGGCGCCTCAGCTTCGGGAGATGGGTGGGTCTCCAACCGCGCCCCGTCCTAGGCTGACAGGCGCTTGCGACCCTTGGCGCGCCGGCGGGCGAGAACGATGCGGCCGCCCCGCGTGGATTTCCGCGACCGGAAACCGTGGCGCCGCTTGCGCACGAGGTTGCTGGGTTGGAATGTGCGTTTCATCGGTTCGTCCAAAGGCTGTCGCGCGCGGCGCGCGTTTATTTCGAGCGCCGGGAGCTACACCTTGAGGGTCCGCCTGTCAATCAGCACGGGTTCAAGGCGCATACGCGTCCTCGCTCTAACGCGCATGTGACCCAGAAGCCTGAGACGTGAAGCGCGGCGCGCGCCTGATTGGATAGATTGCGCGCCGAAATCCGCCTTCGGGCTTTGGTAAGCGCAGGATGTATAGAGTGTCAGTTATGGAGAACGAAGCGTCACATATGGCCGGCGAGCAGAAGACCAAAGGCGGCGGGATGGTGAGATGGACGCCGGCGGCGTTCATCGCCGTCGTCATTGGCGTTGTCGTCGCCAATGGCTGGCACGAGTATCTCAGCTTCCAAGCGCTGAAAGACAATTACGCGGACCTCGCCGCCTTTGTTGACGCGCGCTACTGGACGGCCATCGGCCTGTTCGCGGCGCTTTACATCCTTGTGACCGCAACCTCATTGCCCGGCGCCACCATCATGACCCTCACGGGCGGGTTGTTGTTTGGAACGCTAGCGGGGACAGTGACCGTTGTGATTTCGGCCACCATTGGCGCCACCATCATCTTCCTCATCGCCAAAACGTCGCTCGGCGCCGCGCTGCGCAATCAGGCCAAAGGCTTTATCGCCAAGCTCGAAGACGGGTTTCAGGACAACGCCTTCTCCTACATGCTGATCTTGCGGCTGGTGCCGCTGTTTCCGTTCGTGGTTGTGAACATCGCGCCGGCCCTCATCGGCGTTCGTCTGCGCACCTTCGCGCCGGCGACCTTTATCGGCATCATCCCCGGCACCTTCGCCTATGTGAGCGCGGGCGAAGGCCTCGGCGCGGTCATCGCCTCCGGCGGGGAGGTTCCGCTCTCGGGTCTGTTGACACAGCCCACGGTCCTTGTGCCGATTGTTGCCCTGTCGGTTCTGGCGTTTGTCCCAATCCTCTATAAAGCGGTGCGCGGACGAGGCGCGCGCGGCGAAAGCTGACCGGCTGGCGCTGAGGGGAAAAAGCAATGTCCGTCAGTAAGTTTGACATCTGCGTGATCGGCGGCGGCTCCGCAGGCCTGTCCGTCGCGGCTGGCGCCGCCCAACTCGGCCAAAAAGTCGTTCTCTTCGAAGAGGGCGAGATGGGCGGGGACTGCCTCAATTACGGCTGCGTACCGTCAAAAGCCCTGCTTGCGGCGTCCAAGCGCGCCCACGCGTTTCGAACCAGCGCCCCCTTCGGCATCGCGCCAGCCGAGCCGCAGGTGGATTTCGGGGCTGTGCGCGCGCATGTTCGCAGCGTCATTGACACGATCGCGCCAATCGACAGCCAGGAGCGCTTTGAAGGCCTCGGCGTGCGGGTTGTGCGCGCCCACGCGATGTTCACCGACGCCCGGACCGTTGAAGCCGCCGGCGAGCGGTTTACGGCGCGTCTCTTCGTTATCGCCACCGGCTCCAAACCAGCTACGCCGCCTATTCCGGGCCTCGCCGACACGCCCTATGTAACCAACGAAACGATCTTCGATCTCGATGAAGCGCCGGGACGCCTTCTCATTATCGGCGCCGGCCCCATCGGGATGGAGATGGCGCAAGCCCATCGCCGTCTTGGCTCCGAGGTGACGGTGATCGACGCGAACCGCCCGCTTTCCAAGGACGACCCGGAGCTGAGCGAAATCGTGGTCCAGCAACTGCGCGCCGACGGCGTTGAGATCCTTCAAAACGCCCGAGCTGTCAGCGTCACCACGAATGACGCGGGCGGCGAAAGCGAGATCGAACTCAGCGTCGATGTAGACGGCGCGCGGCGGGTTCTCACCGGCCGCAAGTTGTTGGTGGCGGTTGGCCGGCGCCCAACGGTCGATGGGCTGGGGCTGGAGGCGGCGGGCGTCGCCTACTCGCCCTCCGGCATCGAAGTCGATGCGAAACTGCGCACCACGAACAAACGGGTCTACGCACTGGGGGACGTCTCCGGCGGGCGCCAATTCACCCATGTGGCCGGCTACCACGCCAGCGTTTTCGTCCGTAACGCCCTTTTCAAGACGCCGGCGAAGAACGAGGAGCATCTCGCCCCCTGGGTGACGTATACGGACCCCGAACTCGCCCATGTGGGACTGACGGAAGCAGACGCCCGCGAACGGCACGGGGACGGCGTTCTCATCACCCGCTGGCCGCTGGAGGAAAACGATCGCGCCCAGGCGGAGCGAGACACGCGCGGCCTCATCAAACTCGTGACAAAGAAGAATGGCGATCTCCTCGGCGCCTCTATTGTCGGCGCGGGCGCGGGCGACCTTATTCAGCCCTGGGTGCTGGCGGTTTCGTCCAAACTGAAGCTTACTGCGTTAACGGACCATATCGCCGCCTATCCAACGCGCGGCGAAATCTCAAAGCGGGCCGCCAGCGCTTACTACTCGCCTAAGGTCTTCTCCAAGCCGGCCCGCGCCTTGGTGCGCGTCCTCTCCTGGCTCGGGTGACGACAACGGATGGCATAGGCGAGACGCCGCCGCCGGCTTTAGCTGGACGGGAGACGACATCGGGGAGCGGCCCCGCCGCGCCCATGGGGCGCAAACTTCTGATATCGGCTCGCCGCCTGTTTTTGTGGCGCAGCCTTTCCGGTCGTTTGCTGTGGCTCACCGCCGCCTTCGTTCTCCTGGCGGAGGTTCTGATCTACGCGCCCTCAATCGCCAACTACCGTTTGACCTGGCTCAACGAGCGGATGGACGCGGCGCAAATCGCATCGCTCGCCCTCGAAGCGACGCCCGATCAGATGGTGAGCGAAGAGCTGACCAAGGAGCTTCTCGCCAATGCGGAGGTGGAAGCCGTCACCCTGCGGCGAGACAATCGCCGGGAGCTGATCCTCGCCATGGGGGACATGCCGCGCGCGCCGTTGCTCGTCGATATGCGGAAGACGAACCCTTTGCGAAGGCTACGCGACGGGATTGGCACCTTCTTTATGCTAGACGACACAAGGCTTCTCGTTATGGGCGCACCGCGCCTCGGGGCTGGCGAGATGATCGAAATTGTGGTGCCCGTCGGGCCGCTGAAACGCGACATGCTCGTCCACTCGAAGAATATCTTTATTCTGTCGATCATTATCTCGGTGATCACCGCGACCCTGGTTTATTTCGCCTTAAGCGCGGCCCTCGTGCGCCCCATGCGGCGCCTTACCGAGAGTATGGTCCGTTTCCAGAACAATCCTGAACGCGAGCCGCCCATAAAGCCGGAAGGCGCCGCAGCTGACGAGGTGGGACGCGCGGAGTTAGCGCTCGCTGAAATGCAAACAGAACTCCGCGCGGCTCTATCGCAAAAGGCGCGGCTCGCCGCCCTGGGCGCCGCCGTCTCCAAAATCAACCACGATTTGCGAAATATACTGACGAGCGCGCAACTCGCCTCCGACCGCATGACCGAGAGCGAAGACCCGCGGGTGCGGACGCTCGCCCCGCGGCTTGTGGCGGCCCTCGATCGCGCCATTCAGCTGTGCCGCGACACGTTGCATTACGGGCAATCGGGCGAAGCGGCGCCGGATATCGGGCGCGTCGATCTCAGACGTTTGGTCGAGGAGGTGAGTTTCGGAGAAACAGAGGCGTTCGGACAATCCGTTGATCTCGTCAACGAGGTTCCCGAAGGCTTTGATATGGATGCGGATCGCGCGCAGTTGTTTCGCATCTTGC
>JBCDJH010000004.1:0-17748 GCA_038747965.1 Pseudomonadota bacterium | reverse complement strand
TGCCATTGGGGCGATCCGTACCACACCGAATCTGTCCCCCAAAAAATATGATCCGGGCCGAGCCCTTTCGCCAAAATCCCGATCATTCCGGCGCAGAGCCGAGGATGCGTCAGAACCGTGAAGGCGAATGCAGCTCCGATATCTGCGTAAACATTGGAAACGCCATATTGCTCGGGTATCTCCGCGAGATCGCTCACCCAATCAATTCGGCCCGACGTCTCGAAAGCATCAACTTCACGCTCCGTTGGTCCAGGGATCGTTCGATAGCCCGCGTGGTAGATGATGAAATTGAGGTCTGGCCAGTCCTTCGCCGCCTGCCCGACATCATCGACCTTGGCGAAGGGCTCAGCCCCCGGCATGAACGCCTCAGCGTCCTCCGGCAAGAGGCCTTTATGGACGCAAATATTCCTTACACCGGCTTTTAAGAACTTCTCAAAAGCTGGGTACGCTACTTTTTCATCGTCCAGGCGCCACCGATACTCCGAGGGCCCGAACGGCTCGCCGACGGCGTATCCCTTCCAGCCGTCAGGCGAAAGCGTTTCATGGACCCTGTCGATTTCGTCGAGCCACCCGAGATGCATTGGAGAGAAAACGGCGTGAGTCAGCAATCGCCGCTCTCCTACGCCGGCGTTGACCGCCGCCCGGGCGGCGGCCATCATATCATTCGTCAGCATCCATCCCTCGGGTTGATCCGAAGGCGCGCCGGACAGAAGCGCAACGTCCGTGTCACTGTCCAAATAGATTTCCTTAAGGAAATTCTCGAATTTGATGCCGTCGACGGCGGCTTCAGAGCCCCTCGGGAGATTGAGGATATCCGCCGCGATGTCGATCATGCCCGTCAATGGTTTGAAGAACTCCGGGTCCGCATCGTCGCGGAGGAAGTGAACCTGATCGTCGAATACGAACTGCCGGACCACCGCCTCACGCGCCGCACGGGCTGCGTCCGCGTCCTCCGCCTCGCTCGCCCCGACGGCGAAGCTGTCGCCGAACGCCGCGTTCATCGCTGAAAAGCTCGCCGCAAAGCCGCACGGGCCGGAGAGGAAGGATTGGACATCGACGCCGTGTCGCGGCGCCGTCTCGCTCGCTTTCTCGAACAAGGCCGATTTCGCTCGCCGCAGCGCGGGGCTAGGACGTTTCGGCGTGTATTCGCCATTGGATATCAAGCTGAACGGAACGGGCGTCGCTGCGAGCGCCAATTCGGCCCCGACATACGCGTCGCGAATGTGGGCTGGCAAGAGATTGACCATGAAGCCTCCTTCGCCAGACGGTACGCCGTCGGCGCGGGGTGCGCACAATGACTTCTCGTAGGCGAGCGATAAGCAGCTTTCATGAAGAGACCCTCCAATTTCATGGGCCTGCCGACAGAAGAGGCGCCACCATCGAATGGTGTTGGATCGCCCCCGCATATTACTAACAGGAGCGAGCGGCCGGGTCGGGTCGGCCGTCGCGCAGGCCCTTAGCCGCCGAGGCGCGGCCTATAGCGTCATGCTGCGCGCGCCTGAGAAAGCGCAGGCTCTTCCCGGCGCGCCGAAGGTGCTTAAAGGCGATCTGCTGGATGGGGAAAGCTGCCGCGCCGCGCTAACGGAAGCAGACGCGGCGCTGCTCATAACGCCTGTCGGCCCGGACGAGACTGAAGCGGGCCGCACATTCTTGGATGCAGCCGAAGCGACGGGGTCGCCTCGCATCGTTTACATTTCGATCATGCGGCTGAGGAAAATGCGGGCGATACCCCACTTCGAGGCGAAAGTACCAATCGCGGACCGTGTTCTGGCTGACGATAGGAACACGGTTCTCGAACCCAACTTTTTCTTTCAGAACGATAACTTTTACCTTCCGGCCCTGGCGCAAGGTCTCTATCCGCTACCGCTGGGAAAGGTTGGAGTTAATTCCGTCGACGTGCGCGATATCGCTGAGGCGGCGGCCGCGGCTCTGTTGACGGAGCGGGACTTGCCAGGCCCGTGGCCGCTCTGCGGGCCCGACGTCGTGACCGAACAATCCGCCGCTGATCGCTACGCCGAGCATTTGGGCCGCCCGATCGCCACGCTCAAGGGCGATATCAACGTCTGGATCAACGCGACGAAACAAGCGTTGCCAATCGACGAGTGGTTTGAGAATGACTTGCGAAAAATGATGGAAGTTACGCAAGAGCAAGGCTGCCTAGCCACGCAGGACGACATAAAGCGCGCCGAGCGCGCTGTCGGCCGACCCTTGCGGCGATATGACGATTTTGTCGCGGAAATCGCCGCCACCACTCTTTCCGCGCAAGCGGAAGGAGGGCCCACCGCCTCTTAACTATGAGAAATAGTCATCGCGGACGCGCGAGCCGCGATTGGCGGAGAGGGCGTTGCGGCGTCATAGTCGTTGAGCAAGTCATTGCACGAATTTATGGAGATCCGACCGTGAAACCGATGTACACCGCCGCCGCGACGGCCGAAGCCGGCCGCAATGGACGCGTATGGTCAGACGACAAGTCCTTAGAGCTGCCCCTGTCAATGCCGAAGGAAATGGGCGGGGACGGCAGCTCCGGAACCAACCCAGAGGAGCTTTTCGCAGCGGGTTACGCCGCCTGTTTCCACAGCGCGATGATGTTTATTGGTGGGCAGAAGAAATTAGATCTCGCCGGCTCACAGGTGAAAGCGGCCGTCTCCATCGGCCAATCGGACGCAGGTCCAGGGTTCGAGCTCGCCGTGACGTTGTCGGCCCATCTGCCGAATTTGCCGCAGGACGATGCGGCGGCGCTTGTTGATGAGGCGCATAAGGTCTGCCCTTACTCAAATGCGACGCGGGGCAACGTGGACGTCGCCCTCGACGTCCAAGGGCAAGCATAATCAAAGGAGACGCGGCCATGAGCGAAGCGCCAGCCTATATTGATCCAACGGGGAAGGACGCACCGCCGGTGCGCGCCTTCACGGACCGCGACCACCCGAACGCGCGTCTCCTAAGGGAGGCTCATGAGAGCTTTCAGCGTGGGGATATGGAGAAACTGTTCTCTATTTTCGCGCCTGACATGATATGGCGCGTGCCCGGCAACAATCGATTATCGGGCGTCTATCATGGCCCGGAAAAGATCAAGGAAAATTTCAAGATCCTGCAAGAAACGGTCGATAGCTATTGGGCGTATCCGCTCGATTATTTTGGCTCTGACGATCACGTCGCGCTTGTCGCCCTTGTTCGGGCGAAACGAGGGGACCGGATTTTAGAAGAAAAAGAATGCCTGCTGTTCAGCGTCAAAGACGGCCGCCTAACCGAATGCTGGCATCTGGCGCTCGACGCTGAAAAGTGGGACGAGTTTTTCGCCTGAATTCGCCGGGAGCCCTGGCTCGATGCGAAGCATCGCAGGGCTTACCCGTCGCTGCGCTTGCGCCAGGCTTGCGGCTGATAATCAGGAAATTCACGGTCGCCGTCTATCGCCATGCGTTCAGGCGTCCAGAAGAAGGTGGTGTCCACATCAATCGTGACCCCGGTCACGCCATTAATGGCGAGGAGTTCTCGCCTCGCCGCCTCAACGAAATGCGGCGCCATCGTGCAGCCGGCGAATGTGACGCAAAACCGAACTGTGAGAGCGCCTTCCGGCGAGGCTTCCCAACCCAGAACGAGCCCCATCTCGAAAAGATTTTTAGGTCGGCCCGCAGCTACACTACACGGATCGTAAATCCCAGATAGGGCGGTGGATACCGCGTGGTCTAGCGGACTCGCGCAACGCTCCCGGAAGGCTTCATCGACGATCATGACGCAGGCTGTCCATTTCCGGAAGCCCGCCAAGAACTCCAGGGGGCGGCCAGGCCCTCGTCTCCTCGGCGGCGCTCATATACGTCCCCGGCGAAGCCGCCCCGCAGCTCCTCCAAATTGAGACCGAGCATGCGCGCATAGTTTTGGCCCAAAATGGCGCGCTTTATCTCCGGCGTTAGCTGCCCGACGCCAGACCGCTTCATCACCGCGTCGTCGAACGTCATATCCCAGAATAAAGAGAGCAAATGCTGCGGATGGACGACCGTGCAGCCGCTTGAATAGATGATCTTCTCCGGCCCGCCCCAAAAGAGAAACTGCGCGAGAATATCGGCGAAACGCCCAGGCGCCGCGTATAAAAGCGCGGTGGTCGTCTCAAGATTGGCGTAGACATTCGGAAAGCGCGAAATGGCGAAGGCGGTTTCTTCCACGAACGCCATACCGGAATGAATGATCTCGAAATTCATTTGCGGAAACGCGTCCGCCGCGATTTCCATGTCCTCGATCCGATAGCTTTCAAGGGGAACCGAACCATTCGGCAGCGCTTTATGAATGCCGGTGGTCTTGATGCCGAGAGAAAGCGCGTGTTCGATCAAACGCAGAACTTTTTCGTCGTCTGCTCTCCACCTCCGATAGGGGTCGACCTGGTGCGGATAAAGCTTGAGTCCGACCGCGGATGGCGCCGCCGCGTGTTGCGACTCAAGATCGGCGATGACCGCCTCAAGCTCTTCGGTTGGATCCACTCCAAGATAAGCCAGCACCCGCTGAGGCGCGATTTCGAGCGCCCGCTCCGTCTTCGCTCGCGAGCAAAACCCGTCCTTGAACCAAGAATGAAGCGTCAGCGTGTGAGTCGCGGCCAGGTCCGTCTGCGTCTCCAAAAATATGGTGTCGATCAAGACATCGATAGGCATGTCGGTGAGATAAATCTCTTTCTCGATGGTCGCATGCGGCGGAGAAAAATTGGCGTGGAGACCGTACGACATGCCGTAGAGCTGCTCCCCGAACCGGCTGGCGATATTCTCCCGCGACAAATTGAAGGCGTGGATGACCGGATCGATCACAAAAACATCGTCGGGCAGCGGAGCCAGGTCGGAGATGTTCAAGTTCATGTGGTCGCCTATATTTTCGCTTTGATATTGCAAGTTTGCCCGAGAGCGCCGCCTGGGGCTAATAGACAATAATGCGAAGCTGATAACTCTGTAGCCAATATGTCGCCGATCGCCGCGCCAAATCGATAACTGAGAGTGATGGGCGCTTCGGTCAAATCAATTGGCGTGGCCCGTCGTTTGCCCGTTAGCATCTCGGCAAATCAAACGAGATCCGTTTCTCATGACTTACAAAAACTCGATCAGCACGCGTCCAGACCTCGCCGATCTCGTTCGCCGAGACAGCGTACATCGCGACCTTTACACAGATCCTGAGATATTCGACCTTGAAATGGAGCGGATCTTCTCGACAGCTTGGATTTATGTGGCGCACACAAGCCAGCTACCCCGGTACGGCGATTATGTGACCGCCCATGTGGGCCGGGAAAACCTCATCATCCTGCGTGGAGGGGACAACGAAATCCGGGCTTTTCTTAACCGGTGTCCCCATCGCGGCGCGACCCTTTGCGCCGATAAAGCCGGCAGCGCCGAAAAGGGCGTCGTTTGTCCTTATCACGGATGGCGATTCGACGCCGCTGGCGCGTTGAAAGTCGTTCCGCAGGCCGAGAACTATGATGGCGCTCTCGACCTTGAAAAGATCTCCCTTCGACAGGCTGCGAATATCGCCGAGTATCGCGGATTTCTTTTCGTGAATTTATCTGAAAACGCAGGTCCCCTCACCGATTTTCTAGGCCATATGAGGACCAGCATCGACGATCTCGTAGACCGGTCGCCAGAGGGCGCAGTGGAATGCTCGCCCTATGTGCTTCGGCATTACTATCGCTCGAACTGGAAAATGTCGTTCGAAAATCTTAACGATACGATTCATCCGGGTTTCGCCCATGCGGCCTCGGTCGTCGCGGCGCGTGCGGTTGCTGAAGACGTGGGCGGACCGCAGAACCTCGCCGCGTCCCTTGGTATGATGATGGCGAACGGGAAGCCCATTTCGTTCTTCCAAAATTCGCCGATGCGCACCGAGGCCGGCGGGCACAGCTATATCGGCGGCCATATGGGCGCTGATTATTCGGACATTACGCGCGACGTCTATTTCGAACGGCTTGCCGCCGCCTATGGGGAAGAGCGGGCGCGGAACATCGTCGGAATGAATCGGCATCTCACCTTGCTGTATCCATCCTCAACATGGCACGCACGGTATCAAACGGTCCGGATCGTCCGGCCAGTCCGGGTCGACCTTACGGAAGTGATCGGTTACGTCTTTAAGCTAAAGGGTGCGCCGGAGGAAACATTTCGAAACGCCATCGAGTATTGCAACGGCGCGAATTCGGCGGCGTCGCCTGTCATCTCCGACGATTTGGAAATTTATGAGCGCTGCCGGGAAGGCAATTTCTTCGGCGACGAGGAATGGATTCCTATGTCGCGCGGTCTGAACGAACGCTTTGGCGACGCCGATACCGAAAACCTGTCCCCTGCGACCAGCGAGGCCTTCATTCGCAATCAATTCGCAGCCTGGCGATCCTACATGGCGGAGGAAGCGTAAGTGGCGCTGTCTCTTGAAGCCGCCAGCCGACTTTTGATCCGCGAAGCGCGGTGTCTTGACGACGGCGATTACGACAAATGGCTTTCGCTTTACGACGAGGACGCGCTCTATTGGGCGCCGGTTGATCGCCGCCAGGAGGAGCCGACCGACGGGGTCTCCCATGTCTGCGACGATATTCAGCTAATGGCTGCGCGGGTTCACCGCTTGAAGAACCCGCGCGTCTATTCGCCAGAGCCAGCCCCGCTGACCGCGCGGATCGTCGGCAACATCGAAGTGGACGAAGATCCGGACCATCCGATGCTCGTGCGATCGAGTCTTCTTCTTTTGGAGTTCAGGGATCGAGGCCGGTTCGAAGAAGATCAACGGACTTTCGGCGCCAAAGTCGAACATCGCTTGCGCCCAAGCGGCGATGGCTTGAAAATTTACCGTAAGCGAATTGATCTTATTAATGCGGTGGGCGCTTTGAACGCCATCGCTATTCCCTTTTAGCTGTGAGGGATGCGATCGCGCATATTCCCTATGGATGTTACTGGGCCTCCCCCTTCGCCCGCTGGCAGGGGAGCTTGGCGGGGTTCCACGCCCTCGAGCTGGTCGCCGACGTAACGCGCGAGCGCCTGGCCGCGTTCGCTATCGATACACGCCAGCTGGAATTCGGGGTTCTCGGATCGACAGTCCCTCAGCGGGGTTCGTTTTACGGGTTGCCTTGGGTCGCCGGCCTCGCAGGGGCGCCCCATCTTGCGGGGCCGACTATCTCCCAGGCATGCGCGACCGGCGCCCGGGTCTTAGCGACCGCGGCCCACGAAATCGCAGCCAGGGGCGCATCGGCGGGTCTGGCCCTAACGGCCGATCGTACGTCAAATAGTCCGCACATATACTATCCGGCTCCCAGCGCTCAAGGGGGCGTCGGGGAGACCGAGGATTGGATCTTGGCGAATTTTGAAGCGGACCCCTTTGCGGGCGTATCAATGGTCGAGACCGCTGAGAACGTCGCCCGAAAATACGGCGTCTCACGGGAACGACAAGACGACATCGCCCTACTGCGTTACGCTCAGTATGAGACCGCGCTCGCCGAGGATCGGGCCTTCCAGCGTCGATACATGCCAACCCTCGCCACACCGAGCCGAAAACGCGGGGCGCCCGGCGGAACGGTGATCGGGGATGAGGGCGTCTACTCGGTTGACGAGAGAAAACTTCGAAGTCTCGCCCCTGCCCGCGAGGACGGTTCCGTCACCTACGCCACCCAAACTCATCCCGCCGACGGGAACGCCGGCGTTATCGTCGCGGACGCTGAGACCGCAGGGACCCTTTCTCAGGATTCATCAATCCAAGTGCGGATCTTAGGATTCGGCCAGGCGCGTACGGAAATCGCGCATATGCCGGAGGCGCCCGTTCCAGCATGCCGAGACGCACTGAAGGCCTGCGAACTCTCCATCGACGAGATCGACCTCGTGACCTCGCATAACCCGTTTGCGGTGAACGACGTGGTGTTTCATCTCGAGACGGGGTTTCCACTTGAGCGAATGAACATAAGGGGATGTTCGTTGGTGTACGGTCACCCGCAGGGCCCCACGGGCCTTCGTCTGATTATTGAGTTGATCGAGAGCCTCGCCGAACGCGGCGGCGGGCGCGGCTTATTCCAGGGGTGCGCGGCCGGCGATACGGCGATGGCCATCGTGATCGCGGTCGAAGATGGACGCGCCGCCTAATGGCGTCGAGCCCGGTTGAACTCCTGCGAAGCGCCGCCGAGGACGCGCCGGACCTGCCGGCCCTGCGGTGCGGCAACTTCGAAATAACGTATAGAGACTACGCGCGCGCCGCGGCTGCGCTGGCCGAGAAGCTCGTCGCGCTCCAGTCGGATCCCCCCTCCCCTATTGTCATTTGCCTTCCGAATTCGATTGAGATCGCCCTCTTCATCTTCGCCGCCCAGGCGACGGGCGCAGCGGTGTGCACCCTGAACCCCGGCTATACGAGGCGGGAGCTGAAGATCGTGTTGGACGACGCGCAGCCGGGCGTCATCGTCTGCGCCCATGAGAAGGCTGCGGACATTGAGGCGATCTCGCCTCCCAGCCAATCGCGGCCTCATCTCTGGGCGCTCGAACGCGGCGAACTTGACGGAAGGGCCTTCGTCGCGGAGCTGCTAGCCGAATGGGAGCGAAGCAGGCCGGAGCTGCCGATCCCTTCGGCGGAGACCATCGGGGCGCTGCTCTATACAGGCGGCACCAGCGGCCGGCCAAAGGGCGTTCTATTGGAAAACGGCGCGATCGCCGCAAATGTCGAGCAGCGCGAGCGCATGCTACCGACCGAGAAAGACAGCGAGCGAATTCTATGCGTTATGCCGCTCTTCCACACCTTCGCGATTTCGATGTGTCTCCATCTCGCGGCGCGATGTCGCGGCCTCTTGGTGATTATGCCTCGATACCGGCCGGACTGGGTTTTAGAGGCTCTGGAAAACCACCGCATCACCCGCCTTCCCGCAGGACCGACCGTCTTTAACGGCCTACTCGGCTTTGACGGCGTCGATCGCTTCGATTTTTCGCATCTGAAGTGCGCCTATTCAGGGTCCGCCCCCTTGCCGAAATCGACCTTGAACGCTTGGGCGGAATTGACGGGCGCCGCTCTCTACGAGGGCTATGGCCAGACCGAGGCGGGACCGATCTTGTCCTACAATTCGCCGGCGGCCCCGATCCGCGCTGGAAGCGTCGGCAAAGCCGCGCCCCATACGCAGATCGAAATCGTGGATGCGCTCGATCCGGATCGGATTCTTCCCGTCGGCCAGATCGGCGAAATCCGCGCTCGCGGCCCGCAAATCATGTCGGGGTACCTCAACGCGCCGGACGCAACCGCGGAGGCGCTGCGGGGCGGATGGCTTTACACCGGAGACCTCGGACGCCTCGACGAAGAGGGGTATCTCTTCATCGAGGACCGCAAGAAGGATATGGCGATCGTTGGCGGCTATAACGTCTATCCGCGGGAGATTGATGAGGTATTGAGCGCCCATCCCGCCGTCGCCGAGGCGGCGGTCGTTGGCGTGAGCGACGCCTATCGGGGCGAGATTCTGGCCGCCCACGTGGTTCTTCGCGCGGGCTCAGACGCATCGGAGGAAGATCTGCGCGCCCACTGTCAGGAACAGCTGGTTAAGTACAAGGTGCCCGCCGTTCTGCGGATTCTAGAGGACCTGCCCCGCACGTCGGTGGGAAAAATCGACAAAAAAGAGCTGCGCGCACGCGCTGAAGGCAGCCGGAGCTGACCGGCCCCTTCCTTGCAGCCCGCCTTGTAAATCCTTCGCAAGCTTGCGTACAGTTGCGGGGAAGGAGTCAGCAATGGAACTACGTCAACTTCGGCATTTCCTCGAAATCGTCGATAGCGCAAGCTTTTGCAAAGCAGCTGAAAAACTGCACATAACGCAACCGGCGCTTAGCAAGAGCATGCGCAACCTTGAGGATTCCTTAGGCGTGAAAGTGCTCGACCGCTTGGGGTCCGGCGTTTCCCCAAACGCCTATGGCGAAGTCCTCTACAAATACGCAACTTTGGTGACCCAAGAGCTACGACGCGCAGTCGACGAAATTGACGACATGCGCGGCAAGGGCGCCGGTGTGGTGCGCGTCGGCGCGGGCGTAACGATCCTCAAATACTTCCTGCCCTGGGCGATTAGATCCTACATATCGGCGGAAGAGGGCTCGTCCGTCCATATGCGACAGGGGCTGCGGTCGCGCCTCCTGGCCATGTTGCGGCGCGGCGAGCTCGATCTCGTCGTCGCCAGCGCAGATCCGTCCCGCGAGGAGGAAGATCTCTACAAAGAGATTTTGTTCGAAGATAAGCTGACCGTCGTCGCCAGTAAGAACCACCCGATGTTCGGGCGGGCCGAAGCGCTTAGTCTAGAGGATCTTTCAACTTACAAATGGGTTTTGCCGGATACGACGAGCGAGCCGGAGGGCGATCGCATCGTTACAGCGTTTAAGCGCGCGCAGCTTACGCCCCCGCAGATCGTCGTGCGGACCGGCTCGTCCATTTTCATGGCGACTCTGCTGAGAGATACTGATTATTTAAGTTACTTGCCGCAGGCGCTGATAGAGAGCGATCCTGAGTTTTCCCATCTAGCTCCGCTCAACACTGAAAGTATTTGGGAGAAGGTGCATCTCGGCGTCTATCGACGAAGAAAAGGCGTCTTGTTGCCTCCGGTTCAGCGATTTCTGAAGATCCTGCGGAGCGTTGCGGCTGAGGCCGGACCCAACGCGCCGGAGCGGCTTGAATCGGCGCACGTCTGAGGGGCCGTCGGTTGCAAACTGATCCCCGGCCCGACGCATCCATCCTCCAATTCTTCGCGAGCGCAGCGAAACTTTGGTTTCCCCCACATAGCGCGCAAGTTATGGCGTAGCCGCTCGCCGACGATTGATCGTGGCGGCACACACGGTACGCTCCGTGGTCCTTTGAAACCGCGAATATTAAGGATCCGGCTCTGATGTTCACCGTGATTTGCAGCTATCCTCTTCGCCCAGGCGTGACGCCATCCCAAGCCCGGGATGAGATCGAACAAACCATCCCTATGTACAAAGGGCGTGCCGGCCTCGTTCGGAAATACGTTGCGCTTGACTTCGCGCAGGGCCGCGGGTGCGGCGTTTACCTTTGGTCCGACCGCGCCAAGGCGGAAAAGTATTTCGCTGAAGTGACCCCAATCATTGAAGCGCAAATGGGCGCGAAACCGGAGGTAGCGTACTACGATACGCCTCTGGTGGTCGATAACGCAGCGGATGAGATTTATCTCGCCGAAAGTTCCTCGGCCAATTAGCCCCGATCAGCCATGAAGATACTGGTGGTCGGTGGCGGCGGAATGATCGGCGCCCCCGTAGTCAGACGACTGTCAGCTGAAGGGCACAGTGTGTGCGTCCTCAGCCGGGACCCGAGCCGACTCGCACCGACACTTCCGGCGCAAGTTCAGATTCTGAAGGGCGACGCGACACATCTAAACGAAATGCGTACTGCTGCTCGCGGGGCCGACGCAATTCACATCAGCCTGTCAGGCAGCGGATCATTGACAGGCGTCTTCGCCAACGAGGTCGAAGGCGTTCGTATCGTGGTGGAGGCCGCCAAAGCCGAAGGCGTTTCGCGCGTCACCTACGTGTCAGGCGCAGGCGATCTTGAGAACCTCCAACACCTTCCGTTTCCGCGGCTCAAGCTTATGGCGGAGAGGCATCTATCGGTTTTCAACGGTCATACAGTCTTTCGTCCGACGCACGTTATGGAGTCTTTGAGAACATTCATCCGAAAAGACAAAGCGATAATCTTCGGTGCTCAGCCGAATGCCTATCATTATCTGTCAGCCGACGATTTCGCAGGCGTGGTGGCGGCGGCTTTGAAGAGCCAGGTTACGCGGAACGCGACTGTGACGGTTCTCGGCCCTGAGCCATTTCGCATGGAGGAGGCGCTGCGCATCTATCGCGATATCTGCGCGCCTCACCTAACGGTTCAAACGACGCCGATCTGGCCTTTGAAGATTATCGCGGCGCTGACGCGAAACGAACGTCTGAATTTCGCGACAACGCTTTTTTCCTGTTTCGCCAAGATGCCGGAGGCGGCGAACCCAGGAGGGCCGGACGTCGCTGCGTTTTATGATGGCGGGTTTGAGACCTTGCGCCGGTGGTGCGAACGACAGACATCGCCTTAACGCGCCAGAAGCCGATCCTCCAGCGTCCGCCGCTTAGTCCGATCACGAGACATTCTCAAGCTCTAGAAAGGGGACCACAAATGACCGAAGACCAACAGAAGGCCGTGAAGTCGGAAACGCGTCTCGCGATCGCCCTGAACGTCGTGATCAGCGCTTTCTTCGCCTGGTTGGTTTTTCCAAAGACGGGTGAGATCGCTATGTGGGGCGCTTCGGGCATGGCGTTCGATCTGTTGCCCACCACCTTTATGATTTTGTTCATGACGACCCTCGCGCTGAGCTTAGTCACGCGGCGACGCATCAAGGCTGGGGCCATCGCACCGCTTGACCTGGAGGACGCCCCAAACGGTTTTAGCGGTCTCGCCGCCAAGCGGCTCCCTCGGAATATCCCCTTACGTGCCGTAACGCTGGCGGTCGGCGCGTGCGTCGCCTTGATCCCGTTTCTCGTTGGAGCCCTTACGCTCGTTGGCGCGGCTTCGATGAACTTTCCGACATTCGCCGCGTTCAAAATGGCCTACGGCGCGTTTCTCGGCCTGGTCTTTACGCCAATTATTCTACTCAGCGCCATGGCCGCTACGGCAAGGGAGGTGGCTGGCATAGCTCAGACGCCGTCTTCGTAGCGTCTCCCTATGAGGCCCGCATTTCCTTTGCTTCCTGGCGGCATCTCTCTCATTCGATCGTTCGATAGGACGCGTTGGTTCCTCGCAAGAATATGAGGCGGCGGGGCATTACAGCGAATACAAACGAAAACGTCACCGCCGATAAGCAGCGCCAGGAACTTCTGCGAGGCGAGCGCACTGGCGATAGGTCTGGGATGGTAGGGCTTTAGCGACGCCGCCGCGGCGCAGCGAGGCGGTGGCGTCTATAAGGAAGTCGTCTTCGATAACTTCTTCGATACTTCCCAGCAGCAGTTCAGCCAGTCATTGCAGGTCCCCGGCTCCTCTTCTGACGAGCGTTTCGACTGGCCAGCCGGATTCTGCTATTTCGACCAGGAGAACAGTCACAACAATGCGATCTGTCAGGGAGCGAATGACACCCCGTCAAGGACGGCACGACGGCGGTTCGCGGTGACGGACGGCTTTCTCTCGTCGGCGGTTTGCGGTCGCGCTCGCTCTGGAAACTCCGACCGACAACTCAGACGCCTGGTCGGAACTCCCCCCAAAGGCCGGGGTCAATTGGCATGCAACCGGCGACGTCCTTCCGTACGCTTCTTACGCGAAAGGCTTCGAAAGCGGCGGCCTTAATGGACGCCCCCTGCCGGTCATCGCTGTCCCGAAGGCCGGCCGCTCTCTTCCAGTGCAAGCTAAGATCCGGAGATCGCCAACACTTATGACATAGGGACGAAGGCGACGGGCCTCGACCGTCGCCTTCGCAGGGATCTCGCTGGCTTATATTCAAAGTACAAAGACATTCAGATCCTAACGCTCGACCCGGTGACAGCTTTTTTCAACACCAACAACGCGGGCGAAATGGACATGTTCGGCCTGGAGGCGGAGATCTTCGCTGCGCCCGCCGACGCCCTACAACTCAACCTGAGTCTTTGATATCAAGACCATGAATGCACGCGCATCGATCCCGACGCGGACGTCACCGCGCCGAGGCCGGCACCGATGGGGCCGACCAATTACCCTTCACGCCCAAATGGACCCTCAATGTCGGCGTCCAGGATGAGCGGCAAATCGGCGCTTTGGAGAGCTTGTCGTTGCACGCCGACTGTTTCTATCGCTCGGACTTCTCTCTCCAGGCCGACAATATGGCGTTCGACTTCCAGGAAGGGTGCGGTCCTCTCGACCTTAGAAGCGTCCATACGCTCCCGAACGAACGGGTCTGCATCGCAGCCTCGACCTGAATGTTACGACAAGGAGTATTTTTCAAACAGGCAGGGGCGGCCGGCTATCCATCGGGAAGTCCGCGGTCCGAAGCGAAGACGTTGAACGCGATAAGCGTTTTCGTGTTTGCGATGCCAGGTATTTTGTGAATCTGCGAATTTACGAACCGTCCGATATCCGTTTCAGATGGAACGTTGAATTGGCAGATTAGGTCGAAGTCTCCTGAAATCGAGTAGACGTAAGGGCAAGGCTCGGCGTTATCGACAAGATCGTTGGCGACCTCGTAGGATTTGCCGAGCGCGCATTTGACCAATACGAAAAAGGTTCTCATGACGGGGCCTTCGTTTGACAAACGCAAAAACGGCATCTTACGCGTGTTTCTTGATGAATGGCCAGCGTTCCGACAGCGCCGCAATCGTTCCTAAGCCGTCTGTATAGACGCCCTTAGTATTTTGCGCTGGACTTTACCCGTGTGGGTTTTGGGCAGCGCATCGCGAAATTCAATCCGGCGTGGATATTTATAGGGTGCGATTTTTTGTTTGACGAACATTTGTATATCCTCAACAAGCGCGGTTTCATCCTGGTCCAAAACCGACGACCGCTTGACGATGACGGCCATAACGACGCTTCCGCGCTCAGCGTCGGGCGCCCCCACGACCGCGCATTCCGCCACGGCCGGATGTGATAAAACTGCGTCCTCCACCTCGGGCGCGGCAATATTATATCCGCTCGACACAATCATGTCGTCGGCGCGGGATACGTACCAAAAATATCCGTCAGCGTCTTTACGATAAATATCGCCCGTCAAGTTCCAACCGTCTTTGACATATTCTTGCTGTCGATCATCCCGGAAGTATCGACATCCCACGGGGCCGCGAACCGCCAATCGCCCGGGCGTTTCAGCCGCCACTTCCTCGAATTGATCGTTGACGATTTTCGCCTCGTATCCTGGAACCGGTCGGCCTGTCGCGCCCGCACGCACTTCGTCAGGCCTCGCTGAAATGAAGATATGGATCATTTCGGTCGCCCCGATCCCGTCAATGAGCGTAAGCCCCGTCCGATCCCGCCACTGACGAAAGGTGCTCTCCGGCAACGTCTCGCCAGCGGAAACGCATAGTCTGAGACTCGGCGGAGGCTTAAAGTCGGGCGACGCCAACATAGCCTTATACGCGGTTGGCGAGGTGAACATCATCGTCGCCTGCCGTTTTCGGGCTCTCTCCAGGAGCCGGATGGGACTGAGCGCCCCGTCCAACACAACTGTTGCGCCCGCACGCAAAGGAAAAACCAGATTCGCGCCGAGCCCGAACGTGAAGGCCATCGGCGCAGAACCAATGAACACGTCGTTTTCAGTCGGCGCTATAATCCGCTTAGAGAATGTATCCGCCATCGCGAGAATATCGCGGTGAAAGTGGACGCACGCCTTCGGCTCCCCAGTGGTGCCTGACGTGAAGGCCAGAATCGCGGGATCGTCTTGGTATGTTTGGATAGGATCGAACGACGCCCCTTCGAACGCGTCGCCGAAGGTTTCAAGCGCGGCGATAGTCAAACCGCTGCCTACATTCGCACGGGCCATCTCCAACTCATCGCGAAGCTCCGCTCCGCAAATCGCAAAATTCACCTCTGCTTTTCGCAAGATCGGGGCAAGTTCCTTGGATCTTAGGAGAGGCATCGTCCAAACCGCGACGCAGCCCGCTCTTAGAACGGCGAGCCAAGCGGCGACGGCCCTCGGCGTGTTCGCGGTGCGCAAGAGCACGCGCGCCCCGGGCTCCAACCCAGCGTCTATTAAGGCGAGCGCCATGGCGTCGGCCAAGCGTTTCACGTCGCCGTAGCTCCACACGCGCCCCTCCTCGATCAATGCCGCACGGTTCGCCTTAGGTGGTCCGGCGCCATCCTCGAGAAGGGCTTCCCCTGCGTTCAGTCTCTCCGGATAGCGCAAATCCGCACCCGGAAGGAGCAGGTCTGGCCATTGCTCGAACGGTGGAAGGCCATCTCGCACAAAGGTGTCGACATGCGCTGTTCGGCGGGGATGAAAAGCGAGGCGCTCGATATAACCGTCCATGGCGCTTAAGCGAACTCCTCAGGGCGCGCAATCATCTCGCGAGCCGTCCGCCTGGCAAGCGCGAGGATCGTAAAGGTGGGGCTCACCGCGCCGCTGCTGCAAAATAAACCGCTGCCGGCGACGACCACGTTCGGCGCTTCGTGCAATCGCCCGTAGGGGTCAGTTACCGAAGTCTCCGGCGAGGCGCCCATAACCGAACCGCCAAGCGCATGGGAGACAGTGGGCTGCGGGGTTATCCAAGGCTCCTCCGCCCCTACGAGCCGGGCGGCGGCGAGGCCCTTCCGGTTCGCCTCAGCCCATAGAGAGAGCGTTTCAGGGGATGCCTGATGAACGATGCGGATAATGGGCCGGCCGCGCGCGTCTCTCGAACCACTTGGCTCAAGACGACTCTGGTCAGAAAAAACCGCCTCGCATATCCCGTTCGCGGCGGCGATATGGCGTACGGCCTTCTTCATGAATTTGTCGAGTTCGGGACCGAAAAGGTCCGATCGCGCAACGGCGATACCCAATAAATCATTGGGCTTAATGGCCGGCCCGATGCCCCAAGTTACAGCGCCGTAAGCGGCGTCACTCGTTTCGTCGTGGCGCGCCTGCGTCATCAAGGAGCCGGCGCTGAGACCGAGATGCGGCTCTGTTTCCTCATCAAGCAGTGCATAGACATTGGCGATGAGATGGCTGCCGAAACGGCGGCCCAGCAAGCCGTTTGCGTCACCGAGCGCGCGGCCGCCCACGCCGGCGGTCTCAAACAGCAGGCGGACGTTGTGAACGGCGCCCGCCGCTAGGACGAACGCGTTCGCAAAAATCGTGCGCTCCTCCCCCGATCCATTGACTAGCGTGAGGGAGCGAATGCGTCCGTCCTTCGCTCGATTGAGTTGTCGCACGTCAGCCGCCGAATGGAAGCGGGCGCCCGATTTGCGCGCTTTGGGTAGATGAGTGACGAGCGGGTTCGCCAAAGCCCCCACGGGACACCCTGCATCGCACCATCCATCGTAAACGCAAGGCGGGCGATCTCCGTACACGGTAGACGTGACTGCCATAGGGGCTGGATAGACTTTCATACCGAGGTCTTCAAAGCCTTTTGAAAGCAAACGCCCGCCCGAAAAAGCCTGCAGCGGCGGCATGGGGTAAGCCGCTCCAGGCGGGCGATGCTCCTCCGCCTTTGCGTCGCCGGAGACGCCCACATCGGACTGAACAGCATCGTAGTGAGGTTGCAGATCCTCATACGAAATTGGCCAATCAACGCCCTTGCCGAACCGTGAAGCCGTCTGAAAATCATCTGGGTGAAGACGCGGCCAGCTCGCATAATGGTGGAGCGCGGCCCCGCCAAACCCCCATCCCATATTCATATTATGGCCCAAAGGATGGTCACCGCCGCGCTCAACCGGCGCGCCGCCCCATTTTATGCGCCGCGCCCATATTTGAGAGCTGATCAAATCATCGACCGACCATGCCGGCCCAGCGTCGAAAACATCGACCTTACGGCCAGCGGCCGCGAGCTCAGCCGCGAAGTAAGATCCAGCAGCGCCTGCCCCCACAATCGCGACATCTGTCTCCTTTGGAAGATCGGTCATCGGGTGTCCATTCGGCAAGTACGATTTCTGAGGCTGATTTTGATAGCCCGTACAATCCGTCACTCTTTTTCCAACTGTAAATTCAAAGACCTATCGCTTCCATTCCTTATGGTTATGTGCCACACTTCGCTGATGGATTCACGACGCCTACGGCATTTTTTAGCAGTGTACGAATTGGGCAGCATCGGAAACGCAGCAGCCAAACTCGCTATAACTCAACCAGCTCTGAGTAAGAGCATTCGTCTTCTTGAAAGCGAGCTT
>JBCDJH010000003.1:0-18342 GCA_038747965.1 Pseudomonadota bacterium | reverse complement strand
GCTTTTTTCAGGCCGCGCGGGGCGATGGGGCGTCCAGGCGGCCGGATCTTCCGGAATGAACGCTGCTGCTGGCGCTTCCGCGAAGCCGCTGGGTTGATTGGTCGATTTCGGCGAAGGCATGATCGGTCCTGCAGGCGAAATAAGGTTGAACGAGAATATGGAGATCAGGGCCCCTGAAGTCGAGATGGCCGCTTATCCACCGCACCAGCCAAGCCAATCGGCGACGCATTTTGTACTGGTTCGCATATTTTGTTTGATACCGGCTCGCCGGCCGATCAATGCTCATAGCCAAGGAAGGACAGCAGCATGCACCTCTTCATTGAATTGTGGTCGCCAAAAGCGGCGTGGGGCGATCTCAACCAGGAGCAACGCGGCGCGTTCATCTCCAAAGTCGCTGGCGCGATCAGTCGGTTCGACGACGAGATCGAGGCTATCGGCTGGGGCGATACGGACATGGAGATCGACGCCAGCGCGCCCCAAAAATATTTCGCCGTCTGGCGCGCCAAGTCCCGTGACGCTGTCAAGGGAATGACGGAACTTCTGCGGGAATTGGACTGGTACGTCTATTTCGACCAAAGCAACGTCGTCGGCCTTTCGGAAACTCCGGACGCAGTTATCGCGCGCATGATCGCTCTTTGAAACACAATCCGCTTGTTCAGATGGTCGCGGGGGCTATCGTGTTGGGCGCAGCATAGCCCGCCGCCGCCCGCGGAGCGTCAGCCGATCTGCAAAGGCGCGTGCGCGTTGGCCTCGGGCGCGCAAGCGCGCGTGATGGCGTCATAGAGAGCGTCTGGGTCGAGGGGCTTGGACAGGTAGTCAGTCATCCCGGCCGCGAGGCACGCCTCGCGGTCGCCGTCCAGCGCGTTCGCCGTCATCGCTATAATTGGCACCTGAGCGGCAGCCCCGCCGCTGGCGCGGATCGATCGGGTCGCGGCGTAGCCGTCCGTCTGCGGCATTTGAACGTCCATAAGAATGAGGTCGAAGGCCTGGGTCGTCGCCGCCGTGATCGCCGCCTCCCCATCATTGACGTAGTAAGCGCCGCATTCCAACGGGGCCAAAAAGGCTTGGAGAACCCGCTGGTTGGTCTGGTTGTCTTCCGCGACGAGGATCCGCAGCCCCTTTGGCTCACGGCGATTATTCGTTTCACCCGTAGGCTGAGAGATAGGCGAAATGCGCGCCTGAACCAGTGCTTGTCCCGTTCGGTCTTCTTCAATTGTTGGCGTCGTTGGCGTCGCTATTTCATCGTTATACAAAACATCTACAGTAAAGTGCGCGGTGGCGCCCTCGCCGGGCGCGCTTTCCAAGTCAATCGCCCCGCCCATCATATGCGCGAGTTTCTGGGAAATGGCGAGCCCAAGGCCGGTTCCTCCATATCTGCGGCTGACGCTCGCGTCCGCCTGCTCAAAGGCCTCGAACAGGGTGGGGATCACATCTTCGGCGATGCCGACGCCGGTATCGGCGACGCTAAAGCGCACTTTCACCCGGTCCGGTCCGCGCCGTTCCGCTAACACGGACAGGGTGACGGAGCCAGCGTCGGTGAATTTCACCGCATTGGAGACGAGATTAAAGAGGATTTGGCGGAGTCGGGTGAGATCAATTTGAATGGTTGGCGGCGTCGCTGGGTCGACCACAACGATGAGGTCCAACCCTTTCTCCTCGGCCCGGCCGCGCCACAAACGACGCACGCCTTCAACAACCGTCCGTACGTCAACATCAGACGGTTCAATCGTCAACTTGCCCGCCTCGATCTTTGAAAGATCCAGCAAGTCGTTCAGGATCGCCATGAGGACTTCGCCGCCATGGATCAGCGTCTCCACATGCTCTTTTTGTTCGCTTGAGAGGTCGGTGCGCTCTAGCAACAGGGCGGAGCCGAGCACCGCATTCATTGGCGTGCGTATTTCATGGCTCATCGCCGCCAGGAAACTCGACTTCGCTTGGCTCGCTTTCTTCGCTTCATCGCGGGCGGCGATCGCCCCGCGATGAGCTTCTTGCAAGATATGGCTCGTTGCATTTCCGCGCCGGAACGAGAAGCCGATATGCCACACAAAGACCAATGCGCACAAAATGGCGAGCAGCACGCTCGCGTCAATCGCCGTGTTGTCGAGAAAAAGGGATGAGACTGGCAAGGCAATGAGGTAGGCGGCGTTCGCGATGATGGAGGAAAGGAACACCGCGCGGACGTGATAGAGATGCGTCACCGCATTCTGAATGCTCGCCATGATCCATAAGACGGCGGTGAAGCGCTCCCATGGGCCGCCGGTGAACCAAAGGATCGCGCCGCCAGCCGAATAGGTGATGCTGGTGATGAAGATGGTGGCCGCTGAGGAGACGATTTCGAATCGGCGCGGTTCGTAGTCGTCCGGGAGATGGTTGATCCGGTGATAGTTGAAGGCGTCGAGAAGCTGCGCGGCGTAAACAAGGGTTAACCACACGAAAGCTGCGGGCCAGCTGACGACGAAGCCGAGCCCGACGGCGAACGCCGCGCACAGGAAGACGCGCACCGGGAGATCGCGCCGCCGGGAGACGGCGAGCCCGCGGAGTCCCAAAATGGTGACGCGCCGCGCCGCAGACGCTAGTCGGGCTGACTTCATACAACGCGCTCGTACTCGGCCGGAGGCTTCACAAGGGAACGAGGGTCCCACGCAATCGTTGAAGAAGGAAAAAGGCGTTTCGTTAAATTCAATGCGGGTTTAGCGAAAAACGTGGCGAGCCCCGGCGAACGAGCGCCTGGAATGCCGCCCGGCCGTTACTCGCTCGCCGCTCGATCTGCGACTATCGTAACCGAAACGCGCACCTCGTGCGCCACCCACTGGTCGCTTTCCCATTGGCCTTGGCCGACCCCAAACGCCGACCGATCCAATGTCAGCTCGCCGGACATGCGAGCGACGTCGCCTTCAATCTCGACGGAGAACGGCAACGAGACCGCCTGGGACGCGTCCCGTATCGTCAGTTCCGCGTCGGCGATGTAAGGGGTGGGCGCGCCTGCTTCGGCCGCCCGGATCGCTGTGGTTTTGAACTGCGCCTCCGGAAACGTCTTCAACGAGAACCAATCTGCGCCGGGGAGCGCCTCGCGCCGGTCTTTCCCTTCGATTGTGAACGACGCCATGTCGATCGTCGCCGTGACGGAACTCGCCGCCAAGTCCGCCGGATCAAAGGAGATGTTGGCGTCGAACCGCTCAAAGCCGCCCTTGAACTCAGCGCCGGTCTGCGAACCGACAAAGGCGATGGAGCTTTCGGCCGGGCGCGGCGTCCAGTCGGCGGCGAGCGCCTCTGTAGAGGCCAAAGAAAGGCCAAGCAGCGCCAGGAACGCTTTGGGGGATGCGAAATCTGTCACGGGGTCTAAAGCCTCAACTCTTTGGACGGAGAAACGGGACCATACGCGTCAGCACATCGTCCTTATTGACGAAATGATGCTTTAACGCGGCGCCGGCGTGAATCACAAGAAGCCCAAGGGCGGCGAAGGCCAAATACTCATGGATTTCCTTCAGCGCTTCTTCCACAGGCTCCTTGTTTTCAAGGGCGTTCAAAACGGGAAGATGCGGCCACGGAATAAATCCGTAGAGCTTCGTTGGGATGTTGTAGACGGACGCTGAGACCATCGCCCAGCCTGCGAATGGGATGGCGATAATGAGCACGTAGAACGCGATATGCGTGAACCGTGCGGCCGTCCGCTCCCAGTCTTTCATACCGCTCGGCAGCGGCGGCGCTGGGTGGGTGAGCCGCCAGCCAAGCCGCGCCGCCGACAGCAGCAACACCGTGATGCCGAAAGACTTGTGCAGTTGATAAAGGTCGAACTTGTTCGGATGCGTCAGCGGCAGCTGCGTCATATAGAGCCCAGCCGCCGCCATTCCGACAATGGAAAACGCAATCAGCCAATGAAGGGCGATCGCAACAGACGTATACCGTTTGGTTTCCATCGCGGTCTCCCTTCTCAGGCTTTGTGCGTTATTCAGCTTTGGTGAATTCAGCTTCGATGATGAGTTTCACCTCGTCGCTGACGGCGGGCGCGTAGGCGCCGAGGTCCCAGTCAGAGCGTTTGATTTCACCGCTGGCGGAAAATCCGAGCGCGTCGACTTTCTTAAGCGGGTGTTGGCCTGCTTGGTTGAGCGTCACGTCCAGCGTCACGGGCTTGGTGATGCCCTTGATGGTGAGGTCGCCCGTCATGGTGCCGGTGGCGTCGCCCGTTTTCTTCAGCTCTTTGGCGGTGAAGGTGATTTCCTTGTGGGTCGCCACGTCGAAGAAGTCGCCGCTTTTCAGATGCTCGTCGAACTTCTCCACATTGGTGTCGACGCTCGCAGGGTCGATCTCGACGGCAAGCGCGCTTGCTTCCGGGTTTTCGGCGTCAAATGTGAGGTCGATGTCAAAATCCTGGAAGCTGACGATTGGGTTGGAAAAGCCCAGGTGGGAGTATTGGAAGTAGATATAGGTGTGTGTCGGATCGTTGTCATATGCGCCGGACGGAACGGTGAGGTCGTCCGCGAGCGCTGTGCCGGCAAGGCCGAGAGAAGCGGCGGCGGCGAGGGCGAGTGTGGATTTCATGGCGATGTCTCCTTGCGTCCATCGGACGAGAATAACGTCAATGGGCGCGCATGGACATTCCGCCGCGCCCCGCGCAGGGATATGGCGGGCGGCGCGCTGGGCGAAACCGCGCGGGCGATCACGTTCCCGTGATCGCAGATCTGTTACATATGATGCGGCGCAACGGTTTGGCGCGCGGAATGCGGGGAGGGCAGGATGATTAAAAGCGATGCAGAGTTGACGGAGAAGCCAGAGCGCGGGCCAATTTCGACGGCGCTTGGCCGTATCAAACCCTCGGCGACCATGGTCGTCACCCAGAAAGCTCGGGAGCTGCGCGCGGCCGGCGCCGACGTGATTGGCCTTGGCGCAGGCGAGCCCGATTTCGATACGCCGGAGCACATCAAAAACGCCGCCATCGAGGCGATCGCTCGGGGCGAGACGAAATACACGGCCGTGGACGGCGTGCCCGAACTTAAAGCCGCGATCGCCGACAAGTTCGCGCGCGACAACGGCCTCTCCTACGCGCCGGCGCAGATCTCGGTCGCGCCAGGCGGCAAAGCCATCCTCTTCAACGCGCTGATGGCGACATTGAACCCCGGCGACGAGGTGCTCATCCCTGCGCCCTACTGGGTCTCCTATCCGGATATGACGCTGCTGGCCGGCGGAACCCCAAAAGTGATTGAGACGCAGGCAGACGATGGGTTCCGGTTAACGCCTGCAGCGCTCGAGGCGGCGATCACCCCGCGCACCCGGTGGCTCATCTTCAATTCGCCGTCAAACCCCACTGGCGCCGCCTATGGCCATGACGATGTAAAAGCCTTGACCGACGTTCTTGTTCGTCATCCTCATGTTTGGGTGCTGAGCGACGATATGTACGAGCACCTCGTTTATGACGGCTTCCAGTTTGCGACGCCGGCGCAGGTGGAGCCCCGCCTCTATGATCGCACGCTCACCATGAACGGCGTCTCCAAGGCCTACGCCATGACGGGCTGGCGCATCGGTTATGCGGGCGGTCCGGAGGTCTTGATCAAAGGCATGGCGAAGGTGATGTCGCAATCCACCTCCAACCCCTGTTCGATCAGCCAGTGGGCGAGCGTCGCCGCGCTCAACGGGCCGCATGACTTTCTGGCGGAGCGCAACGCCGCCTTTAAGGCGCGGCGGGATCTCGTGACCTCGATGCTGAACGAGGCGGAGGGGATCGCCTGCCGCACCCCGGAAGGGGCGTTCTACGTCTATCCCTCCTGCGCGGGCTGTATCGGCAAGTCGGCGCCGGGCGGGGCGAAGATTGGGTCGGACGTGGAGTTCGCCGCCGAGCTGCTTGAGGCGCACGGCGTCGCGGTTGTGCCGGGGGCGGCCTTCGGTCTCTCGCCCTATTTTCGGATTTCCTACGCCACATCGACCGAAGCGCTTGAGGAGGCGTGCCGGCGCATCCAGCGCTTCTGCGCCAGTTTGCGCTAGAGAGAATTGCAGCGACAGTGTGTCACCGGTTTCGCGTCCGCAATTCGCGCAAACAAAGACCTAGAGCCGTTTGTGGCCGTGAAACTGAATCATATCATGCGCAAACGGCTCTAGCGGCCGACCAACTCGCCCTAAGCCATTGGCCAAGGCGCAACAAAAAGAGGAGACGCCGCTATGGCGACAGAGCCCATCAAGATCCTGTTTTTTGACACAGGGAATTATTCGCGCTCGCCAGCGGCTGAGGTGATGGCCAAGGCGATCGCGCTGCGCGCTGGCGCGTCACACCGCTTCGAATTCGCGTCCGCCGGCATGACCGACACCCATGTGGGCGATGAGGCCGACCCGCGCACGAAGCTCGCTTGCGATGAGATGGGATATGATTTGGCGGGTTTTCGCTGCACCCAAGCGGATGCGTCGATATTCGCCGCATACGATCAAATTCTCGCGATGGACAAAAACAATCTCGCCGCGCTCCGCCTCGCCTTGCGCGACGGCGACAGGGCGGAGATATCCCTTCTCGACCCCGACCGCGAAATCCCCGATCCCTACCACGGCGACCAAGACGCCTTTCGAAAAGTCATGGACATGATCGAACACCGGGTGAAGGAGATTGTGGAGGGGGCGTGACGGCGTTCCATCTCACCCGCTAGATCAGAAACTGAAACCAAGGCGTGAGATCCTGCAGGGCGTCTGGCGCAAGGCCCTCGGCGAATAACTGCAGAGCGAGCCAAAGCTGGGCAGCGAGCGCGATTGTCTGCACGCCCAGAGCGCCAGTGCTTTGGTCGCGCGCCCTCAGCCAAGAGACGCTGCTCAGCAAAAACATCACGCTCGCCGCAATCAAAGCGGCGGGACCTAACCAAATTGGCCAGTTAAACCAAAGGGGTGGATATCCAATCTGTATGCTGAGTAGGACAGGATATTTGGACCAAGCGCTATCCGCGGTCGCCGCCGCCCACATAAGCCCCGCCATAAGCGCGAGCGTCGGCGCAAATTGGATTGAGGCGATGAATCTTGAAAGCGTCGCGCTGCGGCTGCCGCTCCTGCGCATCGCTGAGGCAAAACCCATTCCCACCACCAGGGCCGGGAACAGGGCGCTTGGAGCCAAAAAGCCCCAAGCGCCAACATATCTCATAGAGTTGAGCCAATCTGGAACGTCTAGCCTTATGTCTGAGGGCGCGATACGGAGCGATAAGGGCGCTGACGCGCAAGCTAGATCAGGTCGCATGCTTGGGTCTTCAAGAAAGGTTTCGACGATTTCGGCTCCGCAGTCTGACCAACTGCTTATATGACCCTCGCCTTCAAATGTGATGAGCGTCGCATTTGTGAAACTGGCTGACGCCTCGAACGCATTTGACGGGGGCGTAATTGGGTCGAGCGCCCCTGATAGCAGAAGCGTGGGCGCGGTAATTGGTCTGGCCGCCGCCGATACTGAACTCTCTGGGATGCCGATACGATCGCAAAATCCGTACAAGTCGGCGAATTCATCTGGCGAAAGCAGCCACTCCTTGTTGTCGGCCACGTAGTCTTGGAGCGCTTGAGGCGTGGGCCGAGGAGAGCTGCACAGCACCGTGTAGAACAGGCCATAGTCCAGGCCGCCCCCTGGGACCAGAAGCCCCGCCATTCGATCCATCATTGGCTGGTCTTGGTCCACGATGGACTTCAGCATCAACGGAATGATCTGCTGAAAGCGCGGTGAGTAGAGGATCTGAAAGAGCGAGCTTTCGACATTGTAGTATTCCGCCGATCCGCTTGGGTGATCTGCATCTTCCCAGTCCGGGAGTGGATAGGGGCGCTCCTTCAACGTGGCGATGGCCTTGCGTCGGAGTTCGAGGATATCGCCATAGTCCTCGTGGCACGAAGCGCTCTCCCGGCATCGCTTGGCGAGCGCCATCCAAGCGTTCCTGTGGCCCTCCGCGAGGCCGAACAGCCAGTTCTTGTTCGGCGGAACAACGCCGTCGAGCGCCATCGCTTCGATCGCCCCTTCGTCGAGGCGCGCCAGTTCCTGAGCAAGCGCCGTCCCATAGGAAAAGCCCCAGATAGACCACCGTGCAACGCCTAAAGCTTGCCGCACCTCTATGAGGTCGAGCGCGCTCTGAAAGGTCGTATAGCCTTCAAGATCGAGCCCCTCGGACCGACGCGGCTCGAAGCACGTGTTGAGGGCCTCTTCCTCGGCGGCTGCGGCGTCTTTTTCCGTCAGCGCCTCTACAAATATGCGCCTTACGTCCTTCCAATGATCAGGGCACAGCTCATGGTTAGCTGCGACCCCTCTTTGAGAGACAAAGATGAGGTCTCGGGTCTCGATGAGATCGTTTAGAAAGCGGATTCCATAAGCCGCTTCGCGCGCGTCGCTTCCTGGCCCGCCCGTTAGAATCAGAATGGGCGGCTTTTCCGTTTCATCGCTTTTGCGCGCTTTGAGGATGAGGACTTGGAGCTGAATATCTCGGCTTTGCGCCGCAAACCTGTTTTCCCGGACGGCGACGGCCCCACAAATGGCGGACACACCGCGGGGCCGGCATTCGTCCGCCTCAATGAACACCGGAGACGCTTTGCCCGCCCCGACGCTCAGCGCGGTCAGCGCTGCGGCCCACAGAATCAACGTCCATCGCCTACATAGAAGAGTAGCCACGCTTCAGCCTCCGAGAGGCCCATCGCGCAATTCTATGCGCCCGCCGTCAAGTAGTTGATATTGGCCCCCAGCGGGAGCTTATCATACGCCTATCGCTTGACGCGAGACGAGTGAGGCGGCGCACTGCGCCTACTCGGCCGCCTCGGCGGAGGCTTCGAGCTCTTGGAGGTACTTTTCCGCTTCCAGCGCCGCCATGCAGCCCATACCGGCGGCGGTGACGGCTTGGCGGTAGATGTCGTCGGTGACGTCGCCCGCTGCAAAGACGCCGGGGAGGGCGGTGGCGGTCGAATCCGGCGCGGTGACGATATAACCGCTCGGTTTCATCTCCAATTGGCCTTTAAAGAGATCGGTCGCCGGCGCATGGCCAATGGCGACAAAGAAACCGTCTACGGAGATTTCTTGCGTGGCGCCCGTTTTGGCGTTTTTGAGGCGCAGACCCGTCACGCCGAGCGGGTCCTTGTCGCCCAGCACTTCGTCCACCTCGTGGTCCCAAATCACTTCGACCTTCTCGTTGTTGAAAAGCCGGTTCTGGAGGATTTTCTCCGCTCGCAGAGTGTCGCGTCGATGGATGAGGGTCACCTTCTTGGCGAACTTGGTGAGGAACAGCGCTTCCTCCACGGCGGTGTTGCCGCCGCCGACGACGGCGACGTTCTTGTCCCGGTAGAAGAACCCATCGCATGTGGCGCAGGCGGAAACGCCAAAGCCCTGGAAGTGTTGCTCAGACGGGAGGCCCAGCCACTTCGCTTGGGCGCCCGTGCAGATGATGAGCGTATCGGCGGTGTAAACGTCGCCGCTGTCGCCGGTGAGGCGGATAGGGCGCGCGCTGAGATCGGCGCTCACAATGATGTCCTGCACCATCTCAACGCCCATATGCGCCGCCTGGCCTTGCATCTGCTCCATCAGCCAGGGGCCCTGGATGACGTCGGCGAACCCCGGGTAGTTCTCCACATCCGTGGTGATGGTGAGCTGGCCGCCCGGCTGAATCCCGTGGATGAGAACCGGCTTTAGCATCGCCCTCGCGGCGTAAATCGCGGCTGTGTATCCGGCCGGGCCGGAGCCGAGGATGACAACACGGGCGTGGGTGGTTTGGCTCATCACTTAGGTTCCTTCTTCGGCGCCCCGCCAGACGGCGATGCGGCGCGCAGCGGCTTCCGCGGCGCGCGCCGTTTCCGCAAGGGGCATATATGTCCTGGGTTCTAGGGTTCCATCAAAGGGGCGCGCTGCGCCGCGGTCAATCAGCGAGGCGTGAAGCCGCGTGAATTTTGGCGAGCCGCCCGGCAGCGCCGCAATATGGATAGGCCGGCCCGCCGTCGCCGCTTCGGAGAGCATGTTGGCCGAATCGGCGGTCACCATCACATGGTCCGCCCAGGCGAGGAGGCCTGGATATGGGTTCGCAAGGGCCTCGCCGCCTGGCGTCGCCACGGGGCGGCCGTCCCAGATCCAAATGCGCTGATGGGAGAGGGCGCGCCGAAACGCGGCCTCGGCCGCCGCTCCTGTACGGCGGGAGAAGGTGACGGCGATTTGCGCGCCCGCCTCCGCCGCCCGCTCAAGGTCCGCCGCTATACGAGAAATCGCGTCCCGCGTCATCCGGAAGGCTTTGCTGTCGCCGCCAATGAGAGCAGCAAGACGCGGCGCGCCCGCAAGCGCGCCAGCAAGCGGTAAGGCCCCAGCCAGCCTCTCTCCATCGGACGCCATTTGCACGGGATCGAGACGGTTTACGGACCCGATGATCGAGAAAACGTTGGCGCCAGGATTGTCGTCGTGGGCAGGGGCTATGATCATATCAAAAGCTTCCTCGCGCCATCGCGGGGACTGAAGTTGAAGGGCGAACGCCCCTTGCGTCTTTTTGAGCCACAAGCACAAGGGGACGGTGAGCCGCCCGCAGCCGATCGCTATATCTGGCCAGGGCGGAGTGAAACGAGCGCCCTCTGCGGACAGTCGCCCCGGCGCATCGCCCCATGTCCATGCCGGCATCGCGCGCCAGGGCGCGCGGACCTTTATGTCCTTTCGGACAATCGTCAGATTAGTGAGCTTTGCAAGCGCTTCTGCAAGGCCGAGGGCTTGAGAGATGCGTCCGGCGGCGCCGTCGGTTACGACCCAGCACAGAAGCGCTGGGGCCGTATCCGGATGATTAGAGATATTCGACCTTCATGATCTCGTAGGAGCGCGAGCCGCCGGGCGTCGTCACTTCAACGCTGTCGCCGACCTCTTTGCCGATCAAAGCGCGAGCGATTGGGGACGATACGGAGATTTTTCCCTCTTTCACGTCCGCTTCGAAATCGCCGACGATCTGGTAGCGGCTTTCTTCGTCCGTATCCTCATCGACAACCGTGATGGTGCCGCCGAATTTAACGGATTCGCCGGAGAGCTTTTTCACATCGATCACTTGGGCGCGGGAGATCTTATCCTCCAACTCAAGCAGTTGGCCTTCGATCCAGCTCTGACGTTCCTTGGCGGCGTGGTACTCGGCGTTTTCCGACAAATCGCCATGGGCGCGGGCTTCGGAGATCGCTTGGATGACGGCCGGCCGCTCCACCGTTTTCAAACGGCGGATCTCGGCGTCCATTTTTGCGTATCCATCAGCCGTCATCGGAATTTTTTCCATACCGAATCGTTCCTCAGTTCTTCTCTATGGTCATCGAAATATTGGGAGCCTTGCGCCGCGCCGACGCGGCCCCTTGAGAGCCGCCCAGCGGCCCGTGGCCGCCGGGTGCGGCGAACGCCTGCGGCCATCTAGCTAGAATATGACTGCAGGGAAGCGACTTCAAGGTTTCCAGCGCGCAGGGCCCCAATCGCGCGAGTCGCCGCCTTGGCGCCAGCAAGGGTTGTAAAGTATGGGATCTTTGACATCAGCGCGAGACGGCGGATCGCCTTGGAATCAGAGAGGGACTGGGCCCCTTCCGTCGTGTTGAAAAGGATCTGGACGTCGCCGTTCTTCAACGCGTCGACGATGTGGGGCCGGCCTTCCATGACCTTATTGATGCGCTCCACTTCAACGCCGGCGCTCGCGAGGTAGTCGCAGGTTCCGCTCGTCGCAAGCACCCGAAAGCCCATTTTCAGGAGTTCGGAGGCGAGTTCGACAGCGCCCGGTTTGTCTGCGTCTCGAACCGAGAGGAAGGCGCAGCCCTCGGTCGGCAGCCCGCCCCCGCCGCCAAGCTGGGCCTTGGCGAACGCGCGCTCAAAGCTGCTGGATATGCCCATCACCTCGCCGGTAGAGCGCATTTCGGGGCCCAGCAGCGTATCGACGCCGGGGAACCTGGCGAATGGCAAAACCGCTTCTTTCACAGCGACTTGATCGCTTTGCGGCGGCGCCAGGTTAAAGCTGGAAAGCTTCCGGCCCGCCATCACCAGGGCGGCGATGCGGGCGACCGGTACGCCGGTGGCCTTGGCCACGAAGGGCGCCGTGCGGCTCGCACGCGGGTTCACTTCCAGAACGTAGATGTCGTCGGTTCCGTCCTCACCCGTTTGGATCGCGAACTGCACATTCATAAGGCCGACGACTTTCAGGGCCTTGGCGAGCGCCACGGTCTGCTCTTGGATCGCCTTCACGGTCTCCGGTTTCAAAGAATGGGGCGGGAGCACGCAGGCGCTGTCGCCCGAATGGACGCCGGCTTCCTCGATGTGCTCCATCACGCCCGCCACATAGACGTCCTCGCCATCGGCGATGGCGTCCACATCAACCTCAACGGCGGAGGCGAGGTACCCGTCCAGCAGCACCGGCTGGTCGCCGGAGACGATGACCGCCTCCCGCATGTAGGTTTCGAGCTGAGCTTCGTCGCGGACGATCTCCATAGCGCGCCCGCCGAGCACGTAAGACGGACGGATGACGACCGGGAAGCCCACCTCGGCGGCGACGGCGCGGGCTTCCTCCTCTGAACGGGCGATCCCGTTCTTCGGTTGGCGGAGCTTCAGCTCCTGCAGCAAGCTCTTGAAGCGCTCGCGATCTTCGGCGAGGTCAATGGCGTCGGGCGAGGTCCCAAGGATAGGCACGCCCGCCTCTTGCAAGGCGCTGGCGAGCTTGAGAGGCGTCTGGCCGCCGAATTGGACGATCACGCCGCGCAATTCGCCGGTGGCGCTCTCTGTTTCAATCAGCTCCAATACGTCCTCGGCCGTCAAAGGCTCGAAATAGAGGCGATCGGCGGTGTCGTAATCCGTCGACACCGTTTCCGGATTGCAGTTCACCATGATTGATTCCACCTGCGCCTCGCGCAGTGCGAAGGCCGCATGGCAGCAACAGTAATCGAACTCAATCCCCTGGCCGATCCGGTTAGGGCCGCCGCCCAGAATGATGATCTTCGGATTGTCCGTGGGCTGCGCCTCGCAGATCGGCGCATCGCCAAAGAGAGGGCTTTCGTAAGTGGAGTACATATAAGGCGTGCGCGCCTCGAACTCGGCGGCGCATGTGTCTACGCGCTTATAGACCGGCCGCACGCCATTTGCGCGCCGCGCTTCGGCGACGGCTTGCCGGCTGGAGCCCGTGATGCGGGCGAGCGCTGCGTCTGAGAAGCCCATGGATTTGAGCGTCCGCCACTCTTGCGCCGTTTGCGGAAGGCCTTCGGACGCCACCTTTTTCTCCATACCGACGATGGCTTCGATCTGATCGAGGAACCACGGGTCGAAGTGGGTCGCGGCCTCAATGTCAGCGCGGGGCGTTCCCCGGCGAAAGGCTTCGCCGATTGTCCGCAACCGGTCCGGCGTCGGCGCGGCGAGGGCGGCGCGCAACACGTTCACGTCGTCGCCTTGCCCAAACCCTGGAAGGTCGATCGGATCGAGCCCATCGAGCCCCGTTTCGAGGGACCGCAACGCCTTCTGCAGCGATTCAGCGAAAGTGCGTCCGATCGCCATCGCTTCGCCTACGGATTTCATAGACGTCGTCAGCGTCGGCTCGGCGCCGGGAAACTTCTCAAACGTGAAGCGGGGGATCTTGGTGACGACGTAGTCGATGGCGGGCTCGAACGAGGCGGGGGTGACGCCAGTGATATCGTTGCCGAGTTCGTCCATCGTGTAGCCGACGGCGAGGCGCGCGGCGACTTTGGCGATCGGAAATCCGGTGGCCTTCGACGCGAGGGCGGAGGAGCGCGAGACCCGAGGGTTCATCTCGATGACGACAAGCCGGCCGTCCTTTGGATTGACGGCGAACTGAACGTTGGAGCCGCCGGTCTCAACGCCGATCTCCCGCAAGCAGGAGATCGAGGCCGTCCGCATAATTTGATATTCTTTGTCCGTCAGCGTCAGAGTTGGCGCGACCGTGATGGAATCGCCGGTGTGGACGCCCATGGGGTCCACGTTTTCAATGGCGCAGACGATGATGCAATTGTCCGCGCGATCTCGCACCACCTCCATCTCGTACTCTTTCCAGCCGAGAACGGATTCCTCGACGAGAACCTCCGTCGCCGGAGAGGCGTCGAGGCCGTTGGAGACGATCTCGCGGAACTCTTCGCGGTTGTAGGCGATCCCGCCGCCCGTGCCGCCAAGTGTAAAGGAGGGGCGGATAATGGCGGGAAGACCCGTGAGCTCCAGCGCGGCTTCCGCTTCATCCAAGGAGTGAGCAATGCGCGAGCGGGGCGATTCGAGGCCAATTTTCTCCATCGCCTCGCGGAATTTGAGCCGGTCTTCCGCCTTTTCAATTGCGTCGGCCCGCGCCCCGATCATCTCCACGTTGTAGCGGGCGAGCACGCCGGAGCGCTCCAGCGCCAGCGAGCAGTTGAGCGCGGTCTGGCCGCCCATGGTCGGGAGCAGCGCGTCCGGTTTTGCCAGGGCGATGATTTTTTCAACGAAGTCGGGCGTGATCGGCTCGATATATGTGGCGTCGGCGAGCTCCGGGTCCGTCATGATCGTGGCGGGGTTGGAGTTCACCAGGATCACACGGTAGCCCTCCGCGCGCAGCGCTTTGCAGGCTTGCGCGCCGGAATAGTCGAACTCGCACGCCTGGCCGATAATGATGGGGCCGGCGCCGATGATGAGGATGCTCTTTATATCGTCGCGTCTGGGCATGAGGTCTCGCCTTCCGCGCCCGTCGCTGGCCGGTCGCTGGCGTCGGCGGCGCGCTCGGGCGTTCCTGTGAGGGTTTGACGCGGCGGGGTACGCGAAAAGCCTCGCCCGGGCAAGCGGGGCGGGGCCAAGCGTGGGAGGCGTCGGTTTTATCCAGCCCGTCTCTCAGGGGCGTAGCACCATAACGCCGCCTCGAACCTCATAGCTCTCTAGCTGGTTGAGAAAGCTCATGCCGAGCAGCGACGTGTCGAGCCCCTCGCGCAGCACGCTCGCCCGCACATTGCGCACCTCAACATCGCCCACCGCGATGCGTTCAAGCCGGACCGGCGCGCCCCAGTTTGTCCCGTTCGCCGTGCTGTGGCGCACCGTATACCGCAGGGCGTCCACATCGACGCCCGCCCGCTTGGCGTCGGCCAAGGTGAGCGCGACGCTTGTCGCGCCAGTGTCCACGAGAAAGCGCACGGGGCGTCCATTAACGAGGGCGTTGGCCGCGAAGTGCCCGTCGCTCCGCCGCCGCAGCTCCACCGCGCCCGGGGCCTCGCCGGTTTGCGAGGCCGCCAGCGGCGCCGCAGGGTTGAGGCCGCCAATGAGCCGTCCTGGCCAAGCGCCGTCTCCGGCCACCAACGCGTAGCCGAGAAAGATCGCGGCGAAAATGCCGGCCCAAGCGAGGGCGAACTGGGCTTCCCGCCGGCCGACGCGGCGGCGCAGAAGGCCCGAGGCGGCGAAGAAGCCGAGCAGAAGCAAAAGCGACGTGAGATGAAGTAAAGCGTCGCCGTCGGACAGAACGCCAGGGTTGGCTTGCGCGAGCCGCCAAAGGAGCGCGGCGAAGCCGGCACCGGCGACGACCAGCCATATTCGGCCCTTTAAAAACCCCATGTTCTTCCTCAATGCGGCGGACCCGGCGGCGACCGGCGCGCTCACCATAGGGGCGGGGGGCGCCAGAGTCTCGCGCCAAGCGCGGCGCAGCGCGCAAGGACCGGAAAAAGCGAAGATCCCTGGTTGACCAGGGCGGGTCGTCTGACTATTTTCCGCGAACTTAGGGATCGGCCGTAAGCGTTTTGGCGCTTAAACGCGTCCTGTCTTGAAGCCAAATAACCAGCGTTTGTCGCCGACCTGACGGACCGGCAGGGGGCGAGCAAGCGCTTTTGTTCGTGAGTTGCGAGATCGCGCTGGGGCGCGGAACGGGCGAGGGTTCGCCGTTCGCGCCCGCTAGCGTCGGTCACCCCAAATGGTGAAACCAGGACGATGAAAACTAGGATGCGTTTGCATGCCAACGATTAACCAATTGATCCGCAAGCCGCGCCGGCCGCGCCGCAAGATCAACAAGGTGCCCGCGATGGAGGCGTGTCCGCAAAAGCGCGGCGTCTGCACCCGCGTTTATACAACGACGCCGAAGAAGCCGAACTCCGCCCTGCGGAAGGTCGCCAAAATTCGCCTCACGAACGGCTTCGAGGTGATCGGCTACATCCCGGGCGAAGGCCACAATCTGCAGGAGCACTCAGTGGTGCTTATCCGTGGCGGCCGGGTGAAGGACTTGCCGGGCGTGCGTTATCACGTGCTGCGGGGTGTCCTCGACACGCAAGGCGTCAAGGATCGCAAGCAGCGTCGGTCGAAATACGGCGCCAAGCGGCCGAAGTAAGAAGAAGGATCTGGAGCGATGTCGCGTCGTCACAGCGCTGAAAAACGGGAAGTGCATCCGGATCCGAAGTTCGGCGATCCGGTGATCTCCAAGTTCACCAACTACCTGATGTATGACGGCAAGAAGTCTGCCGCTGAGCGCATCATTTATGGCGCGCTTGATCGCATCGAAGACAAGATGAAGCGCGATCCGGTGCAGATTTTCCATGAAGGTCTGGAAAACGTGATGCCGGCCATTGAGGTGCGCTCGCGCCGTGTGGGCGGCGCTACATATCAGGTGCCGGTCGAAGTGCGGCCCGATCGCCGCAAAGCGCTGGCGCTGCGCTGGATTATCCAAGCCGCCCGCAAGCGCAATGAGACGACGATGATCGATCGCCTCTCCGGAGAGCTGATGGACGCGTTCCAAAACCGCGGCGCTTCGGTGAAAAAGCGCGAAGACACGCACCGTATGGCGGAGGCCAACCGGGCCTTCTCCCATTATCGTTGGTAGAAAGACAAGTTTGCTCGGAGACGTTCGGGCGCGAACAGCCGCTCGGGCGGCTTAAGCTGGGGTTTGAAAATCATGGCGCGCACTCACAAGATTGAGGACTACCGAAATTTCGGCATCATGGCGCATATTGACGCCGGCAAAACAACGACGACGGAGCGTATTCTCTACTACACGGGCAAAAGCCATAAGATTGGCGAAGTCCATGACGGCGCCGCAACGATGGACTGGATGGAGCAAGAGCAAGAGCGCGGGATTACCATCACCTCCGCCGCGACGACCTGCTTCTGGAACGACAAGCGTCTGAACATCATCGACACCCCAGGCCACGTGGACTTCACGATTGAGGTGGAGCGTTCGCTCCGCGTGCTCGACGGCGCCGTGGCGTTGCTTGACGCCAATGCGGGGGTTGAACCGCAAACGGAAACGGTATGGCGTCAGGGCGATAAGTACAGTGTTCCGCGTATGTTTTTCATCAACAAGATGGATAAGCTGGGCGCTGACTTTTATAATTCCGTTGACACCATCCATGATCGTCTCGCCGCCAAGACGGTGGTGATTCAGCTCCCGATCGGCGCGGAAAGCGACTTCAAGGGCGTAGTCGATCTCATCCGCATGCGGGCGATCATTTGGGAAGAGGAGTCCCTCGGCGCTAAGTTTCATGAAGCCGATATTCCTGACGATCTCGCTGACAAGGCCGCTGAATACCGGGAAAAAATGATCGAAGCCGTTGTGGAGCTCGATGAGGCGGCGATGGAGGCTTATCTCGAAGGCGATGAGCCGGACGAAGCGACGATTAAAAGGCTGATCCGCCAAGGCACGATCGACGTGGATTTCCATCCCGTGCTCTGCGGCTCCGCCTTCAAAAACAAAGGCGTGCAGCCCATGCTGGACGCCGTCGTCGATTTTCTGCCGTCTCCGATCGAAGTGCCTGCGATCAAAGGCATTGACGCCTCGACTGAAGAAGAAATCGAGCGGAGCGCCGACGACACCGAGCCGCTCTCGATGCTCGCCTTCAAAATCATGAACGATCCCTTCGTAGGGTCGCTGACGTTCTGCCGGATTTATTCCGGCAAGCTTGAGACCGGCACCTCGGTGATGAACACGGTGAAAGAGAAGCGCGAGCGCATCGGCCGTATGCTGCAAATGCACTCCAACAGCCGTGAAGAAATCAAAGAAGCGTATGCGGGCGACATTATCGCCGTCGTCGGCCTCAAAGAGAGCACGACGGGCGACACGCTCTGCGATCCGGCGAAGCCCGTGATCTTGGAGCGCATGGAGTTTCCGGAGCCGGTTATCGAATTGGCTGTGGAGCCGAAGACGAAGGCGGACCAGGAGAAAATGGGCGTCGCCCTGCAGCGGCTGGCGGCGGAGGATCCGTCCTTCCGCGTCTCGTCCGACGAAGAATCCGGCCAGACGATTATCAAGGGCATGGGCGAACTCCATCTCGATATTCTCGTCGATCGCATGAAGCGGGAGTTCAAGGTCGAGGCGAATATTGGTCAGCCGCAAGTGGCCTATCGCGAGACCGTCACGAAGCCCTATACGGTTGATTATACCCATAAGAAGCAAACCGGCGGTTCCGGACAGTTCGCGCGACTCAAAATGGAAATTGAGCCCTGCG
>JBCDJH010000002.1:0-19097 GCA_038747965.1 Pseudomonadota bacterium | reverse complement strand
GCAAGCCCTGATACGCCCGCCAGTTTCGCCAGCTCACGATACGCCCGATTGGCGAATACAACGCCGCCTTCAGGGCGCGTGATGAGGTATGGATCGGGCTCGCCGTCAAGCACGCGCGCCGACAGCCCCCCTCCGCGCGCGCCAGCCCGACGCGGACGCGCCGGGTTCTCCCCAACGCCGACGCCCCTTAGCGCGTTCCACATAGCGCCGGGCGACGCCGACCCGGTGGCCACAGCGAAGGTGAGGACAAAGGCGAGAACGGCGATGCCCCCCATCAGGATAAGACCTGACGCGCCGACGCTCCGCGCCGCCAGGAAAATATAGATGACGACAGCGAGCGAGACGGCGAGCGCAAAGGTGAGCGCCCACTCAGCAGCGGCCTGGCGGGTCATTTTGGGCATGGTGATGATCGGCTCGCCCTGGGCGAGCCGTCGCCGCACTTCGTCGACTAATCCCAAATGACGATCCATGGGGCGCACTCCTTATCGTTACGAGGGCGCGGCTCGCTTCTTAACTGGGCGAGCCTTTCACGCCGCGAGACGGGGTCGATTGGCGCGAGTTTCGCATAAATGGCGCAGCGCTTCGCCGATCCCGCGATCGGCACGCGTAAGCCGATTTCGCATGGACGTCGATTGACTTGGGTCAATTTATCGATGCAATTATTTTGTTAACGAACTCTCTGGGGGCGCCTGTGGCGAGGTCCGCGGCGTTGAGAGACATCGGGGGCGGATAACCATGGAAAAACTCGTTTTTCTGCAGCTCAACGAACTAAACTTCGATTATGTGGAGCGGTACATCGAACAAGGGCTTCTGCCTGAGTTCGCGCGGCTGTTTGAGGCGAGCCCTCCGGTGCGCACCATCTCCGAAACCGAACATCACCTGGCGAACCCGTGGATCCAGTGGCCGACGGTTCACACCGGGCTGACCTACGCCGAACATGGCGTATTCCGCTTGGGCGACATCGCTTATACCGATCATGAGCATATTTACGAGGCGCTGGAACGGCGCGGCGTCCGCGTGGCGGCGATGTCTCCGTTCAACGCCCGCAACAATGCGAACGATCCCGCATTCTTTGTCCCCGATCCATGGACGAAAACGCCATTCGCGGGCTCTTGGAGCCTGAAGCTGGTTTATGACGCTCTGGTTCAAGTCGCGGACGATTACGCCAACGAGAAGATCGCGCTGAGCTCCATGGCGAAGCTGGCGATCGGAGCGGCTGACAACGGCAAGATGTCGAGCCTTTCGGGCTATTTGAAAGACACCGTCGACTACATGTTCCGGAAGAAGCGGTGGTCGCGCGCGATTGTTTGCGACCGGCTGCTCGCCGACGCGTTTTTAACGCAGTGGAAGCGCACCAAGCCCGACTTCGCGACCCTGTTCCTCAATGGGTCAGCGCATTTGCAACATCACTATCTCTTCGCCTCCTCCGCCTATGACGGCGATCGCGCCAATCCGGCGTGGCATTGCCCGGAGGGCGAGGACCCGCTGCGCGACATTCTGATCCGGTACGACGAAGTCTTGGCGGATATGCGCCGAGAAATGCCCGATGCGCGATTGATGGTCGCCACCGGATTGCACCAGGATCCGCATGAGCGCGAAACCTACTACTACCGCATTGACGACCATGTGGCGTTCTTGCGCGACATCGGCCTGGAGTACAAAGAAACGTACCGGTTGATGACGGAAGACTTCGTTGTTCACTTTGACGACGAGGCGAAAGCCGCGGAAGCCGAACAACGTCTTTCCCAAATCCGCACGCTTGGCGTCCCTGACATGTTCTATGTTGAGACAGGCGACAGCGCCATGCGGACCGATAAGGTCTTCGATCGGATCTTCCACATCGAAAATCGGGGAGATTCTCTCTACTTGCAGCTGCGCCCAAGCAACGTGCAGATCCCTGAGCAGACGATGGTCGTGCACGGCAACCAGACAGTCGCCGACTTCGGCAAGCGCGTGTCCTTCGCGCAATACAAGAACACCCATCACCACGGCGACGGTTGGTTCTTGGACACGGGCGCGACGGACCTGCCTGCAAAAATGCCGCTTACGGAGATCTTCGATCGCATTCTCGCGGTCTATGGCGGCGAGCGGGCGCAGGCGAGCATAGCGGCGTAGCTCAATCGCGGCGCTGAACAGACCCTTCGCGCTTAAATTCAGCCATCCGCCGACGCAACGGCGGATGGCTTTTTCATTCTAGGGCCGTCTGCGTCTCATAGGAGTGAGTTCAAAGGCCGTAAACGGCTCTTAGTCTTTGATCGCGCGAATTGCGGAGGCGAAACCGGTGAGCTGCTTGTCCTGCAATTCGCTCTAGCGCCCTAAGCGGACGGCGGCCTTTTTGCGCGATTTCCGTAAGATGAAGCCGATCACCTCGGCCACCGCTTTATAGTGCGTCTGCGGAATTTCTTCGTCTATCTCGACGGAGCCATAGAGCGCTCGGGCGAGCGGCGGGTTTTCAACCACCGGAATGTTATGTTCTTCCGCGACTTCCCGGATGCGAAGCGCCAGCGCATCAACGCCTTTCGCCAAACAGCGGGGCGCGCCGCTCTGGCCATGCTCATATTTGAGGGCCACCGCAAAGTGGGTTGGGTTGGCGATAACGACGGACGCGTCCGGCACCGCCGCCATCATTCTTTGGCGAGACCGCTCCTGCCGCACTTGCCGGATCTTTGCCTTAACAAGCGGGTCCCCCTCGCTTTGTTTGTGCTCGTCCTTTACTTCTTGCTTGGTCATCCGCTGACGCTTTGAGTATTCAAAGCGCTGAAACCCATAGTCGAGCGCCGCAATGATCGTCATGGCGAGGAAAACGCACACGGCCATCCGCAACGCGAGCCGCTGCGTCTCTGGCAACACGGCGCCGACGTCGTAGGTCATCAGCAGATGCAGCATGTCCCGCTCTGGCCAAATGACGGCGGCGAGGATGACCGAGGCGAGCGCGAGCTTCGCCAATCCCTTCGCGAAATTGACGAGGCCCTGCGGCCCAAAGAGTTTCTGTGCGCCCTTAATTGGTGAAAGCTTCGACAGCTTCGGCTTCATTTTTTCAGCTGAGAGAACCGGCATCTGCTGAACGACGTTGCCAAGAACGCCAATGACAATGGTGAGCAGCCCGAGCCCCGCCAAAGCGACGAGCAATTTCCAGGACAGCGACGCGTAAAGCGCCATCAACCCCGCGCCGTCGACAGCCATGGCGTGGGGCTGTTCCAAGAACGGGCGCGAGGCGGCGGAAACGCCGAGAGCGATGGGCGCCGCCAGCATGGCGAGGGTGACGACCACGCCGCCGAGGCCGAACCACAGGGTCACCTCTTGGCTCTTCGGCGCATCGCCCTTCTTGCGCGCGTCTTCGAGCTTCTTCTGGGTCGGGTCTTCGGTTTTCTGAGCGTCGTCCGCGCCGTCCGCCATCGGCCCCTCAGCTCAGGAACTTTGATACGACGCCCTCGAAATGATCGAGGAAGAACGTCAAGAGCGATCCAACCGTCAGCATCAAGATGCCGAAACCGAGAAGCACATTGGCGGGCATGGCGACAAAGAACACCTGCACCTGCGGCATCATGCGGGACATGAGTCCAATGCCGAAGTAAAAGACTACGCCGAAGACGATGAACGGGGCCGCGAGGCTGACGCCCAAACGGAAAGCGCCGGACACGGTCTGAATCGCAAGCTCAGCGGCGTCCGCAGCCGCAGGCGCCGCGCCTGGCGCGAAGATCAGATAAGAATCGCGAATGGCTGTCAGCAGCAAGTGATGCGTGTCGCTCACAAAGATCACGGTGATCGCGGCCATCGACAAGAAACTGCCGATAAGGGCGCCTTGAGCCTGTTGGGACGGGTCGAAGCTCTGCGCCATCGCCAAACTCGATTGCATGGAAATGATCTGCCCAGCAACATTGACAGCGCTCATCACAAGGCGCGCGGTGACGCCAAGGACGAGGCCGATCGCGACCTCTCCGGCGAGGAGGCCGGCGAGTACAAGAGGTGTTTCAGGCGCGTGCGGATAGAACTCCCCAGCGAAGGGCGTCAGCGTCACAGTCACCGCCAAAGCGCCCGCGAGCCGCGTCATCGGCGGCAAGCTTTGATCCCCAAAGCCGGGGATGACGCTCATAATCACGCCCACCCGGGTGAAGGCGGCGAAAAAGACATAGGTGTTGGCGGTGATGAACTCCACGAAAGGCACGTGTTGGCGCCTCCCAATATTAGCCCGCGACGATCATCGTCGCGATACGGTTCATCAGCCCGCCAAGGGTGCGCCCCATCATCGGAAGAAAGACCAGAAGGGACACGAATATGGCGATGATTTTTGGAACGAAGACCAGCGTCATCTCCTGCACCTGGGTCAGCGCCTGGAGCAGCGCGATCGCCAAGCCGACGGCAAGCGCTGTGAGCATCACCGGGCCGGACATTTGAATCACAACCCAGATGGCGTCGCGTGCAAGATCAAGAAGTTCAGGGCCGGTCACGGAGAATGCTCCTCTTTGGCGGCCGCGCCGCTTACCCGGAGTATTCGCCGTTATGGTTAAAGCTCTGTTGCCGCTGCAGGGTCTATGCGCGCCCTACCTCGCCTAAATAGGCATGCGCATGATTTCTTGATAGGCGGAAATCATCCGGTCGCGCACGGCGACGACGGTCTCCAGCGTCACCTCCGCCGCGGCGATGGCGGTGACGACGTCCACAAGCTCCGCCTCATTGTTGGCGGCGGCGATCGACATGCGCTCGCCCTGCTCTAGAGAATCCGTGACGGAACCAATCGCTTCGTTGAGATAGTCCTGAAAGCCCGCTTGCTCGCCGCCTTCCGCGGAGACGCCCTCGGAGAGCTTTCCGGCAATGGCTTGCTGATAGGCTTGCGCGGCGCTGGCTGCGTCTATGGCCATTCGTGGGCGTCCTTACTTCAAGAGGTCCAACGTGCGCGCCGCCATGGTGCGCGCCGCATCCATCGTGTTGAGGTTCGCTTCATAGGAGCGCTGGGCCTCATGCATGTCCATGGTTTCGACGAGGCCCTTGACGTTCGGCGTTTTCACATAGCCGTCCTCATTGGCGGCCGGGTGGCTGGGATCGAACTTCAACCCAAACTCAGAGCGATCGGCGACGATCCGTTTAACCTCCACCATATTCACACCGAGCTCGCGATCGACCACGTTGCCGAAGGTCGGTATACGGCGGCGATAAGGGTCAGCGCCCGGGGTATCTCCCGTAGACGACGCATTCGCCATGTTCTCGGCGATAACGCGCATCCGTTGCGACTGGGCCTTGAGGCCCGAGGCGGAGATCATCATGGTGTTGTTGAGATCAGCCATGGCGGGCGCGCCTCCAATACTTAGTTGCCGCCGCGGGCGACGACGACCCGAAGCATGTTCAAGCCCTTGCGATAAAGGCTTGTCGCCATCTGATATTGCATTTGCGTGTCGGCGACTTTCAGCATCTGATCTTCAAGCGCCACCGCGTTGCCGTTAATCGAGGCGTCAGAGTCCGGCGAAGAGACAGCTTTGAAAGAGGAGGCGTTTCCGCCGCTGGGCGTGATATGACCAGGCTCGCTCGCCCGAAGAGCCGGCGCGCCCGAGCGGGGCCCGGACGCTTCGGCGAGGGCGTCATCAAAGGTGAAATTTTCAAGATCGCGCGCCACATAACCGGGCGTGTTGGCGTTCGCCACATTCTCCGCCAGCAGCGTTGCGCGATTGTTCAGATAAGACATTTTGGACGTCAGCGCGTCGAAAACGGCGATTTTCGAAAGATCCATGCCCGTCTCTCCCGCGACACCCGCCGGCGAACCCGTGAAAACTTGCCTTAAATGTCGACGGGAAGATTTAAGATCCGCTTAATTTCTGGGCGCTCAACGCCTTGTTCATCGGCGGCGGCCAACGCCGGCGCTCGGCTTGATCGCTGGGGCTGCATGGTTACTAGGCCGACCGCGCCGCCATGCCCCCATGGCGCGCGAGGCTACAGCGCCCTCTGTTTACTGATTACTCCCTCCCGACGTCGTCGAGAGCAGCCTACGCCCCGCCCGGGCCAAGCATCGCCAATCGAAGAGCCCCCTATCGGTTTTCCGTAGTGGCGGCGATTTCGAAGTCGGCCTAAATCTGTGCTACGATCGAGCGTGAGGTTGAACAACGTTCGTCGTCCTCCATCGTTTACGAAAGAAAGGGGCCGCTTCCGTGTCGGAACTTCCAATTATTGATTTGTCGAGCTTTCGAAATGGCGACGCCGAGGCGCGCGCCGCCGTCGCCGCGCAAGTCGATCAAGCATGCAGAAACATCGGCTTCATCGTTCTGACGGGGCACGGCCTTTCTAAAGACCTCCTGACCTCAGCCCACAAGATCGCAAGCGACCTCTTCGAGCTGCCGCTCGCTACGAAGCTGAAGTACGAAAAGCGTGAAGACAGTTTTTACGGATACTATCAGATGGAGTCCTCCGCGCTCGCCTACACGTTAGACGCGGAAGATGTATCGCCCGACTTGCGCGAGGCCTTTGCGTCAAACCGCCCGGATCTTGATACGGGCGACCCCTACTTTCGGAGCGATGCGGTGAAGGGACTTGGGTATGACATAAAGTACCCCGATGAAGTAGAAGACTTCAAAGAAACCTGGACGCGAGCGTACTACGCTTTTGCAGACTTAGGCCAAGAGATAATGGGCCTCTTCGCTGCGGCGCTGAAGCAGCCAACAGACTATTTTGAAAACATGCTGACGCACCACGCGAGCAATCTGGCTGTTTTCAAATACCCTCCGCAATCGCAGCCAGTGAAAGCAGGCCAGCTTCGATGCGGCGCGCACACGGATTACGGCGGGCTCACCATCGTTCACTCGGATTGGTCGACGCCCGGGGGCCTGCAGATCTTCTCGCCCGATGGCGAATGGATCGATGCGCCCAACATCGAAGACAGCGTTATTGTCAATATTGGCGACATGATGCAGCGGTGGACGAACGATCGATGGGTTTCGACCCTGCACCGCGTCGGAAATCCGGACCAAGAGCAGCTGCAAGACAGCAATCGACAGTCTCTGGTCTTCTTTTATAATCCCAACCAAGAGGGGGTTGTTGAGACAATCCCCTCCTGCATTGATGGCGACCACCCCGCAAAGTACCCGCCGATCGTGGTCAGCGACCATTTCCTGATGAAAATGGGAAAAATGATCGAAGAGGACTGACTTTAAGGACGCCCCCCTATCATCATCAGCGCGATAGAGGGGGCGTTCCGCCCGTTGAAAGAAGGCGCTTTAGGGAGACGCCGGACAGGGCCGCTATCCTTCTTCGCTAAAGCGCCCGCTTACATGGCGCGGCGCTCTGTTGTCCGCCGAAATCAACGGTCGGGCGCGGGCTCGCCCGCTCTTCCGCGATAGAGCCGTTTGCGTCTGACGCGCTTCAGTTCAGAGGCCGCAACCGGCCCTAAGTCTTGTTTGCTTGAATTACGGACGCGAAAGCGGTGAGCTGCTTGTCCTGCAATTCGCTCTAGATGGTGGGGTATTTGGCCTTGTCAGGCAGCCCCGAGCGGGCCGTGATCGCCTCCCCCATCTTCTGGGCGTCGGCCCAAAGGCGGTGTTCGTCGATCGTTACGCAATGGCCGTCCTCCACCACAACCGCGCCATCGACTAACACGGTGTGTACGCCGCGGCCGTCAGCGGACCAAACCAGTTGGTTCATAACGTTCAACAATGGACGCCATTCTGGTCTATCCGTATCGTGAAGAACAAGGTCGGCTTTCTTCCCGGGCTCCAAAGATCCGATCTCATCCGCAAGCTGGAGAGTTTGAGCCCCGCCGATGGTCGCCATCTCGAACGCTTTTTCGGCCGGGAACATTTGCGGGTCGGTCCGTGCGTCTTTGAATAAGCCCGCGACCAAGTAGGTGGCTCGCATGAGGTCTGAGTAGTTCGACGCGTTATTTCCATCAGTTCCGATAGAAACATTGATCCCGCTCTGAACCATTTCCGGAAACTTGCCGACTTGGGTGACGCCATAGCTCACCTTAAGAGCAGTCGTCGGGCAATGGGCGACGTTCGCGCCCGCCTCCGCCATCAAGGCGATCTCTTGCGCGTCCAAATGAACGCAGTGCGTAACGGCGCATTTGCTGTCCAAAACGCCGAGTTCAGCGAGGTGCACGAGCGGACGCTGGCCGAATTCCGCGATAAACCCGTCCGGGTCCAGCGTCGCCGGCGACATGTGAAAGCCGAACCCAACATCATGCTCGTCAGCCAGCGTTTTCGCGGCTTGCCAAAGCGGATCGCTGCAGGTGGTGTGCCCCACGACGATGCTCCATGCGCCGATACGGCCGTCTGCATGCGACTTATGTTGGGTTAACTGGCGTTCTAAGTGCGATGTCGCTTGATCCGTTGTTTGGCGGTAAACGGACGGCTCGGGTGGAAGGTCCCACACCCACTTGCCAATGCGTCCGCGGATGCCGGTCTCAACGAGGCCTTCGACGACATCGTCGAGGAAATTGATGGTGCCAGCTTCTAAAAAACTGGTGGTGCCGGAGCGCAGCATCTCCACAGCAGCCAACTTCGCGGACACCGTTTCTTCTTCAGCGTGCGCCGCGGCGTAGAGCGGGCAAAGCCACTCGAACACGTTTTCAACGAAAGGGGTGTCGTCGGGTACATACCCCCGGGTTATGGGCTCTCCGGTGATATGAATATGGGTGTTGACGAGACCCGGCGTCGCGACAAATCGATCGCCGCCAATGCGGCGAGACGGCGCATAGCGACGGTTCAACTCCTCCGTCTTGCCCACCGCCAGGATCCGATTCTTATCGATGGCGATAGAGCCGCGATAAATGATATCGCGGCTCTCATTCATGGTTACGACGTACCAAGCGTCAACCATCAGATCGACTGGCGTTGGCGTCTCATTTGTCATGGCTTTCTCTCCTCGCGGCGCTTGGAGGCCACATAGACAAGATTGAATCCAATCGGCTCTACCAGCCGGATGTTTTCCAAAGGTTCGTTCGCCAGCCAGCCATGAACTTGCTCATGCGTCAGCGTTTGGCCGTGGCGCGTGTTCGCCAACATCGTCAGCCCCATCTGAACGCCGAACGGGTTCATTTTACGGTCATTGTCGGCGAAATAGTCAGCAAGCAGCAAATGTCCGCCTGGCTTCAACGCCGCCACGGCGCGTGCGATGAGGCGCGGCGCCAAATCCGCCCCCTCTGTACGGCACAGATGCCCCAGCGCCACGATATCGTATGCGGCCGTCGGAAGCTCAATGTCATGGAAATCGCCAGGCAGATAATCGGCGCGCCCTTCAAGGCCCCGCTCGGCGATTGTGGCTTCGGCGAGCGGCGTAATCTCCGGGATGTCGTTGATGGTGGCGGAGGACCCTTCCGACTGTTCCAGCACAGCGATCGCCCAGGGCGCCCTGCCGGCCCCTAGGTCAAGCACTCGAAGGCCCGGCCGCCGCGCCCAGCCGAGCTTTAGGCCGAGGCGGCTGGCGGCGCGATGCTGCGTTGGAAAGGTGGCCTGAACGAGGGGACCGTAAAAGCCGGCCATATCCTCTTCGATAGGCTGCGCCACGCGGCCCTCGCGGATCATTGAGGCGAGCTGCGTCCAGTTCTCCAGAGGCCCCGGCGATACGCGAACCAGCGCCGCCATGGACGCTGGCCCATCCGTACAAAGATAGCGTTCCGCCGTTTCGGTCAGCTCAAAGACGTCGTCCACCTGATCAAGAAAGCCAAACGTCACCATCGCGTCAAGAAGGTGCAACAGATGCGGGGGCGAGGCGTCCAGACGATCCGCTAACGCCTTAACATCGGCCTTCTTGAGGTCCGCGAGAGCGTCAAAAACGCCAAGATCAATCGCAGCCACCAGCATCCAGTAGCTGTTCCCAGCTTGGATGATGTTCCACACCGGCCCTGATGGCGGCGGCTTATAGTCACGCCAGGGGCGGCCCTTGTGGGCCATGGTGTGCGTCTTCTTCAGTTCGGGGTAAGGCGGATCGGCGGCCATCGTGTCGTCTACGGCTCTAAAATGATTTTCCCGAAGAACCGGCCGTTCTGCATTTTTTCGTGGGCGGCCGCCCCTTCCGACATCGGAAACGTGGAATCAATTTCTGCGTTGAAGTCGCCGTCGCAATACGTGCGCCAAGCCGGCCCAAACTCTTCGTAGCGGTAGGGGTCGGAGCCCATGATCCGCAGACCCTGGTGATACATGTAGCCGAGGCTCGGAATCTCCGCCGCATCGCCCGACGTATTGCCGCAGTTGACGAGCCGCCCCCGCGGGCGAAGCGCGAACAACGACTTCGCCCAGAGCGCTGTCCCCACATGGTCGAACACCATATCGACGCCGCGTCCGCCCGTGGCTTCGCGCGCCCAAGCGGCGACGTCGGTCTCGCGGTTGTTGCAGGCTTTGTCGGCCCCGAGGTCGAGCGCCTTTTGACACTTCTCTTCGCTGCCGGCGGTCGCCAAAACTGTGGCGCCCGCATTTTTCGCCCACTGAATGCCGGCCATTGACAAACCGCTGCCGGCCGCGTGGATCAGCAAAGTCTCGCCCGCTTTAAGCTCGCCGACGTCGAACAAAGCGTGATGGGCGGTCATCCAAGCCGTGGGGAACACCACCGCCTCGCGCCAGGACATGCCGTCTGGAACAGGATAAAGATGGGTTTCGGGCGCCAAGCACTTCTCAGCGTAGCCGCCCGGCAGCGTCGCGCCGATCACGCCGATCTCGTCATAGATGTCGTAGTCGCCGGAAAGCTTCGACCCTGCGGGCGCGCCGACCATTGAGGGATCCACAACGACGCGGTCGCCCACCTTTACGCGGCTCACTTCTGAGCCGACTTCGGCGACGACGCCGGTTACATCCATTCCGGCGATATGCGGGAGCTGGTAGCCGGGGAGCGTGAACCAACCGTTGCGCTGCACGACATCCAGGTAGTTGAGAGAGGTCGCCGCGACATCGATAACGACATCCCGGGGGCCAGGCTCAGGATCGTCCACGTCCCGCCACTGCAACACGTCAAAGGTTCCTGGTTGTTCGTAGATCAACGCTTTCAAGGGGTTCCTCCCATCGCAACAGAACGACGTTATGCGATTTCCAATCGAAGCAAGATGGTGCGAAGCCAGGAGATTAGAAGCCTCTCGGCCTCGCCTCAATTGCGTGCACGCGCCCAATCAATTGCCTCATTCTTGGGATGCGCGCGGCCGTCGCCCCTGTCGCCGCGTCATTTGGCCCGGGTCGGCGGTATCGAGGGGCGCTGACGCCGCCGTCGCCGGAAGGTTCGTCATGATGAAGACTGTCTCAAAAACCGACGTGGTAATGACCTCGCTCAATAATTACCTCCTCAAGAGGCATAGATTTTGGCTCTGAGAAGTGGAGGTTGTTATGGCGATTGGCGCTGTTCTGGTTCCGGCTTTCGACGTCAAAGGCGTTGGGCATGCTGTAAAGGCCGCATTGCCGTTTGTTGACGCATTCGGCGCGCAGCTGATTGTTGCGCATGTGCGAGAACGTTATCCCAGCGGCTATGTGGCGGAGTATTATTGGCACACGAGCGTGGTCAACGAATTCGAAGACGGCCGAAAGCGCCGAGCCGAGGATATAAAGACCGCGGCCGTCGAGGCGATCGGCTCGCGGGAGAGCTCGTGGATCGAACCGGAGGGCAGCGAGGAAACCACCTACGGCGTGGTGGCGCGCACCGCTGACGTGATCGTGGCGCCGCCGCCTGGCGTCTGCGACACCACCTACGCCGAGAGTTTGCTTCAGAGCATCCTGGTGGGCTCGGGACGGCCGGTATTCATCGCGCCGGAAGGCGCAGCGCCCGCCATAACGAAGTCCTATCTCGTCGGTTGGAACGGCAGCGTGGAAGCAGGCAGGGCCATCGCGGTCGCGCGCCCACTCCTGGAGGCGGCGGAAAAAGTCACGATCGTTTCTGTGGGCGACGTCGAAGGGGCCGCGGCCGACGCGGCCGGCGTCGCCGATGCGCTCGCCAAGTCCGGCGTCAATGCGGTTGGCCTCAATGCGGAAAAGCGCGGCTCCGTCACCGAGACGCTGCAGGCGGTCGCCGGCGATTTTGGAGCTGACGCGTTGTTGCTCGGCGGGTATTCGCATTCCCGGTTGAGAGAGCGCGTCCTTGGCGGCGTCACACGGCGCGTGATTGAAAAGCCGCCAATGCCGGTCATTCTTGTGCACTAGGCGCGGGAGAGCGCCTAGGCCGGCCTCGCCGTGGACAATGCTAGTCCGCGGCGGCGCTCCTACCTCCAATAGTGGCGACTCGCTTGGCTGCGGTTAGACTGGCCACGAGCGGTTGATCGCACCACAGCCGTTCGCAGCGCGGACTTGAATGGAGGGGACGTGAAAGGAGTGCTCAGGATCCTAGGGCGGCGGGTCTTGGCCGCCGCATCGCTGGCCACACTCGTCGGAGTGAGCGACGCCCTCAGCAGCGAAACAAGCTGCGTTTACGAGGCGGGGTCGGAACGTTTGCTGATAACGGCGACCGTGCTTGCGCCCGACGGGCCCATCGTTGGCGGGCGCGTTCTCATCGGCGCGGACGGCGCTATTTCATGCGTGGGCGCGGCGTGTGGGACGGGCGCTGAAGACGTCAGCCGTCTCGATTGCGGCGAACTCGTGCTGTCGCCCGGCTTCATCAATGCGCACGATCATATCGATTACGCCGGCATCCCGCCGATCCCCGACAGCGGCGAACGCTTCGCCCATCGGCATGAATGGCGGCGGGGCTTTAACGGCCGTACACGGCTTGAGACATTTGGTCCCGACCTCAATCCATTGACGATCGGCTGGGGCGAACTGCGCTTTCTTGTGGGCGGCACGACATCCATCGTCGGCGAGGCGATGGCGCCTGGGTTAACGCGAAACCTGGACTTTGCAGACGGCCTAGATGGCTTGGAGGCGCGCCCCGTGACTTACGATGTCTTCCCATTGGACGACATCGAAGGCCCTCTTCTCACAAAAACATGCGACTACGGTCGAAATCCGGTGACCCCGAAGGGCGTGGAAGACGCCGGCGCCTATTTGGCGCATTTGTCGGAAGGCGTGGATGACGCCGCTGCGAATGAGTTTCGGTGCAGCAGCTCCAGTTCATACGATGAGGAGCCTCGCCCAGAAGGCGGAGGGGTGAGTTCGGATTGGATCTCTCCGAGCGCCACGCTGATACATGCAATTGCTCTGGGCGCCGCTGACTTCAATCTCGTGGCTGCACGCGGCGCAAGCATCGTATGGTCGCCGCGCAGCAACTTAGCGCTTTATGGGGGCACCCTTGAGGTTCTGGAGGCGAAGCGCCGCGGCGTGAATATCGCGCTCGGCTCTGATTGGTTGCCATCGGGATCCATGAACCTGAACAGGGAACTCGTTTGCGCCCAATCTTACAACACAGAGGAGTTGGGCGGAGCGCTCACATCCCGCGATCTATGGGAAATGGTCACCGTAAATGCCGCTAAAGCAACGCATACTGATGCAATGATTGGTACAATTGCAGTTGGCCGAGTCGCTGACCTTGCCCTATTCCGGCCAGCGGGATCCGACCCTTACGACGCTGCGGTCATGTCCGACCCCCGCTCAACAACGCTTGTCCTTAAGGGCGGCCAAATCCTCTTCGGAGATGAAGCCCTCGTGTCCGACATTCGCGAAGACTGCGAAGCGATTTCGGTTGCAGGCGCGCCCAAAGCTCTTTGTCCGGAGCAGGGCCGCCCGGCGGCTGGCGATTTTTTTGAATTCGCAGCGCAGCGGGACTTCTACCCCCTGGCGTTCGCTGGCCCGCCAAAAGATGAACCTCCCTGCGAGCTAGCAAACCTCATCGAAACAACGGACACGAACTAAGGCCCGTTTGAGCGCCCCGCCCCTTGGTCGTGGCCCGGCGAAGCTCGTCCCCGGCGGTTTGATGCCGGCGACGAGGAATATAGATAGCTGAAAAAGGCTTACCTCCATCGAGGCCCATTTGATAAATCTTTGTACATTGTATAATGCGTCCCGCACTCGTGAGGCTGGGGCGAACGCATAACAAATCAAACGACCGCGACAACGGCTGAGCTTCTTTGAAAGATCGGCTTAACATGAGATAAAAACAGCCGATCGCGTTCGTTCTAACCGCCGGGGGCCATAATGGACCAATCGTTGAGTATCGGGCTCACGCTTGGCAGCGGCGGCGCGCGGGGTTGGGCGCATGTGGGCGTCCTGCGGGCTTTGGATGAACTCGGCGTCCGGCCTGACGTTGTCGCGGGCGCGTCCATCGGCGCTGTCGTCGGCGGGGCCTACCTGATCGACCAAATGCCCGCCTTCGAGGCGTGGGCCCGCGCATTTAGCCCGCTCAGCGCCTTGCGCAGCTTTAGGCTCGACTGGGGCAAAGGCGGCGTTGTTGAGACCAGCCGCGCCTTCGACGCCTTTCGGGAGAGCGACCGGCGCATAGAAGAGCTAGACCGCGCGTTTGGCGTGGTGGCGGCGGACCTCGCCACCGGAGAACAGGTTTGGATTTCGCGCGGCTCCGTTCTTGACGCCGCCCGCGCGTCCAGCGCCGTGCCCGCCTTGTTCCAGGCCGTAGAGCGGGAAGGCCGCTGGCTTGTGGACGGCGCCCTCGCCAACCCGCTGCCGGTGGACCTCACCCGCTCTCTCGGGGCGGACGTTGTGTTGGCGGTCGATCTGAACGCCCACCCGCGCTTGCTGAAGCGGTTTGACCGACCGCCAGCCTCGCCGCCTGTGGTCCACGCGCGCAGACCTGGCCCCTTGCGGACGGACGCGCTGCCGCCCGCCATTCGCAGCCTCATCGAGGACACCCAGCGCTACGTCACAGACCAGCTCGATTTCGCCAGGGCCCGCCAAAGGGCCAAACCGCATTTCTTTGAAACGGCGCTGGCCAGCGTCGATATCTTTCAGACCCACCTCACCCGCGGAAATCTCGTCCAGAACCCGCCGGACGTGCACATCCGACCGAGGGTGCAGGACGCGCCGATCGACGCCTTCGACAATGCCGATCCCTTCATTGAAGAAGGCTACCGCGCGACCATGGAAGAACGCGGCGCGATCCTTGAAGCCACCGCTGGGAAGCGGGCGGACGCCCCGCAAACCGCAGCGTCCAAGCCTTAGCGCGCCTTAACCTTAACTGCGCCTTAAGCGTCCCCCCATAGGGTCCGCCTTGCACGGCGTGGAGGCCTTATTCCACCGCGCCGACGGTTTCAGAATGAGGCTGCTTGATGGACCCCGCCGACTACATCCGCTTCCCTTTCGCGTTGATGGCCGTGCTCGGCTTAATTGCGCTCATCGCTTTTGGCGTGCGGCGGCTCGGCGCGATCGGGCCGATCCCCCATAGCGCCGACAAACGACTGAGCGTGCGCGAAAGCGTCGCGCTCGATCCCAAACGACGCCTGGTGCTGGTGCGGCGCGATGGGGTGGAGCATCTCCTGCTGCTCGGCGGCGAACGCGAGACCATCGTCGAAAGCCACATCCAAGAGGCGCGCGCGGAGGCCTCCTCGAGCGCCGATGCAATGGACCCCGCCCCGCGCAAGGATGGGCCCGCGGCCGGGCGCATCCTGCAGCTCTTTCAAGACCCCAGCTAGATATGACCGGCCAACGCCTTCTGCGCATCGGGATCGGCCTCGCGCTGCTGGCGGCGATCCCCGGCCCTGCGCTGGCGCAGGCCGTCAATATCGATTTGGGTTCAGGGGAAGGCCTCACGGGGCGAATTCTTCAGCTTCTGGCGCTGGTGACGATCCTCAGCCTCGCGCCATCGATCCTGATCATGACGACCTCCTTCGTGCGGATTATCGTCGTTCTGTCTTTGCTCCGCACGGCCATCGGCATCCAGCAAAGCCCGCCAAACAGCGTGATGATCAGTCTGGCGCTGTTTCTCACCGCATTCATCATGGCGCCCACGCTCAAGAGCGCTTACGAGGAAGGCGTCGCCCCGCTGATGAACGAGCAGATCGAGGTGCAACAAGCTATTCCTCTCGCCGCCGCGCCCATGAAGCAGTTCATGCTGGCCAACGTGCGGGAAAAGGACATCGGGCTGTTCTTGGAGCTGTCAGGGAGCGACGTTCCAGAAACGCCGGATGCGACGCCGCTCCACATCGTTATCCCGGCTTTTGTCATCAGTGAGCTGAAGCGGGCGTTTGAGATTGGATTCCTTTTGTTCATCCCGTTCCTGGTGATCGATATGGTGGTGGCGTCCGTTCTGATGGCCATGGGCATGATGATGCTGCCGCCGGTCATCATTTCACTGCCGTTTAAGCTCATTTTCTTCGTGCTTGTGGACGGCTGGCGCCTCATCGCCGGCAGCCTGGTGCAGAGTTTCGTCGCCGTCTAAGACGCGCGCAAGGATCTAGTCTGTGCTGAGGTGTTGGTCGGATGAGCTTGGCGACGTTCGTCGCTTTAACGCGCGGGCGTTCGTACGGGTCCCGATCAACGCCAAAAGCGGACGGCTTTATAAAAGCTAAACAGATCTGGTCGGATAAATGAAAGTAGCCTGACAGCCCAAGTCGGCGACTTAAGCCTCAGGGCTCTCCTCGCTATCCTCTTCGGACGCGTCAACGGCCGCTTCGCGCTGGGTGCGGAATTCTTCGATAAAACTATCCAGCGTGTCCGTCGCTGCGATCCGCGAGGCAAGGTCGCGGAACCGGACGCCCTGACGATCAATCCGCCCGACGACGAGCGCAAACGCCTCAGATTGCGGCGAGCGCGACATCTTCTCCGCATACTTGCCGCGAATCCGATCAAGCGATTGCTGGTCGCCAGCAAGGGCGAAGGAAATCGCCGCCCGCATCACCCTCGACTGCTCCGCAGACCCAAGCGGCGCTTCTTCTTTCCATACGTCCCCCAGTGCTGTTTCCAGGACGTGGCCCGCTTGGCTCCATTCCTCGGTGCGCCAATAGATTTCAGCGCGCAGATTCTGGACGCTTGGGCCGCGATCCGTCGCGATCAGCTCTAGCGCGTGATCGTAGCGCTCAAGCTCTACAAGGGCGCGCGCTTCCAACAAGCGCCGCTGTTGATTGAGGGCGCCGGGCAAGCGCGCATGCCGCGTCGTCCGGATGGCGGAAAGGGCGGCCGCCGGCTCCCGATCCATCAAATGCACAAGAGCAAGATCCGCCGCGACACGCGCGCGCGCCACGCCGGGGCGGAGCCGTTTTTCCACCTGATGCTGCAAGAGTTCCGCAGCTTGATCGAGCAGATCCACGGAGGCGAGACGATCGGCCAGGCGCCGGATCATGGCGTCACCGTCGCGGCCGAGCGGCGTCAAATCGATGTTCTCATAATAAATGCCGAGCGCCGTCACAGGCTCCAGCTCATCCGCGCCGCCCGCTAGGTAAAGCTCACGGAAGATATCCTGCATATCTTCGATGATCGCTTCGGCGAGGGGGTTTCCTGGGAACGCCTGAACCAAATGGCGCATCGCCGCCAAGCCGTCCCGGTACTCCTCATTCTGGATATAGATCTTGGCGAGTTCGTGCAGCACGCGTAGCTCAAGATCGTCCCCCCTCCAGCGGTACTGCATGGCGGCCAGCCGAGCCCGCGCCTGCGAGCTGGTGATCGCTCCCATCTTCCGCGACAAAAGAATCTCACCGAGCGCGGCGTAGGACGCATGCGGCTCTATCTCGCGCGCGGCGACGTCCCGAAAAAGCTTAAGCGCATCCATATCGCGGCCAACGAGGCGGAAGATCTCAGCTTGAAGGTAATCGCGATGGGCGGCTTGCAGCGGCGTTGGCGCGGCGCCACGCACTTTCGCCAAATGCTCGCCTGCGGCGGCGAGGTCCTTTGCGTCAAGCGCCGCTTCGGAGGCGCGCAGCGCGAAGTCAGCCTGCTGCTCCGCCGGATAAAGCCCGAGAGCGGGCGCGCCCTGGCGGAAGTCGCGGCGGGCCTCAATGAAGGCGCCGCGTTGCGCTTGCGCCATCCCCCGCCAAAGGGCGGCGCTTTGGTCGCGGGACAACGCCCCGTTGGAGAGATCCTCAACGGCGTCTTCGAAACGACCGGTAAAGATCGATGCGACCCCGCGCAGCGCCAAGAAGCCTGCGGTCGTCTTTTGGGTTTCATCCTGCTCGTCGATCATGCGCAAGACAGCGAGAGCCTCTGGCCCCAAACGGTGAGCGATAAAGAACCGCGCTTGGGCATAAAGCGATTGATTGAGCGCGCTGGCGGCGGCGAAGATCTTCGCCGCGCGCTCTTCTTTGGCGTAGAGGCTTGCGTCGTCTGGCGCAGGCTCCCGGGCTGAAACCGCCTCAAACATCCGCTCAGCGACAATATTGTTCAGCTTTTGCTCATTGGCTGGAAACGACGCGGCGTCGTCAAGGGCCCACCCTTCAAAGTCGATAAAGCCGGGGCTCTGTGCTGCGGCGGCGCGCCCACTCAAAGTGAGCGGAACCGCGTCCGACAGAGAAAGCCCGTCGGCGGCGAACACCGTCACGGCCGTATCGCTTAGATTGATGGAAAGACTATCTGTAAGCGGCTGAATAAGAACGCCGTGGGCCGTGGCGTTGGCGAGAAACTCCACATAGTTGCGAGACGCGATAACGCCCCTGGCGGGACCGCTCAGGGTGACCACCGCAATGCGGTCGCCGATGGCCGGATCATTCAGCCAGATAAGGCGGCTCGGCGCGCCGGTCGCCAGTTTGATGCGGGCGGCCCCCGACGCCGTCGGCTCGCGCTCGATGTCGATGGGCGCAGTGGGCTCAGACGCAGTCTCGCCAAGGGTAAGCGACCAGCCGCCATTGTCGGCGACGCCCGCCGACGCCAGTGCGAAGGTGGAGAGTTTGAAGCGCAAGACCGTCGCTGTGGCCGCTTCAACCTGGTCGATGGCCAAGAGAAAGCGCCGATCCTCGCGTTGAAGCGGTGGGATGGACACGGTGGTCGCTCGGTCAAACACCGCCCAGAGGTGGTCGCCGCGGGTAAAAAAGGCGGCGGCCGTGGGTTCGCTCCAGGGGAATGAGATACGCAGATTATCGCCGTCGGGAGCGATCTGAAGGGCGAGCCCGTTCGCCAACGTAGGGGCTAGCGCAACCTGCGGGGAGACCGGTGCGTCCTCCAGCGCCGGCGAGGGCGTAGGTGTGGGCGCAGGCGTAGGTATGGTTGTGGGCGTGGGCGGCGGGGCGAGGACGCCCGTTGACGCCGCACGGATGGGGCGCGCAATCGATGGGCCCTGAGGCCGCTCAGAACTCTCGGGCGTTGCAGCGGCGGGCTCAGGTTCCTCAGGCTCTGGAG
>JBCDJH010000001.1:0-21535 GCA_038747965.1 Pseudomonadota bacterium | reverse complement strand
GGGCCCAGAGATCGGCGAGCTGGAAACGCTGCTGAGCGCCCGCACCAGCGCGCCCGCCACCGTCGCCTGCGCCAGCGGCACGGACGCCCTCGTGATCCCAATGCTCGCCAAGGGCGTTGGGCGCGGCGACGCCGTGTTTTTGCCGGGCTTCACCTATAACGCGACCGCCAACGCCATTGCGCTCACGGGCGCAACGCCGGTGTTCGTCGATGTGCGCCGCGACAGCTTCAACATCGACACCGACGACCTCGCCTGGCGCATCGACGCCGTGCGGGAGGAGGGGCGGCTGACGCCGCGGGCGATCATCGCCGTCGATCTCTTCGGTCTGCCGGCCGACTACCCGGCGCTCGGCCGTCTGGCGGAGGCCAACGATCTGCTTCTCATCGCCGACGCCGCGCAAAGCTTTGGCGGCCGCCTCAACGGCGCGGAGGTGGGAACGCTCGCGCCGATCACCGCGACGAGTTTCTATCCCGGCAAGGCGCTCGGCTGCTACGGAGACGGCGGCGCGGTCTTTTGTATGGATACGGACGACGAAGCCGTGCTGCGCTCCGTTCTGTTTCACGGCACCGACGAGAGCCGGGGCGAATCAATCCGCATCGGCCTCAATGGTCGCCTCGACACCATGCAAGCCGCGGTGCTCCTGGAAAAGGCTGCGATTTTTGACGATGAGCTGAAGGTGCGTCGCCGGATCGCCCGAATCTATGAGGATCGGCTCGGCGCCTTTGCGGATCTCCAGACGGCGGCGGACGGCTTTGAGAGCAGCTGCGGCTACTTCTCCCTTTGCGTCGACGATCGCGATGGGGTCTGCGGCCGGTTGAAGGCCGCGGGCGTGCCGACGGCCATCTATTACCGCAAGCCGCTTCATAAGATGGCGGCGTTCGCTGAGTTCGGTCCCTCGTCGGGCTTGCCGGTTTGCGAGGAGCTGAGCGAGCGGATCCTGTCCTTGCCGATCCACGCTTATCTGACGGATGCGCAGGCCCACCGGATTTGCGACGCTGTCGAGGCCGCCATTGGCCGCTAGCGCGGGCGTTGGACGACGCGCGGCGGACGGTCTGACCCTCCTCCGCCAGGAGGGGCGCTTGTGACAATCCGCAGCCTTTCCATCGCCATCGCCCAACTCAATCCCGTCGTTGGAGACGTGGACGGCAATCTGGAGAAGGCGCGCACGGCGCGCGGCCAGGCGGCGGCCTTGGGGGCCGATCTCGTGGTCTTCAGCGAATTGTTCTTGAGCGGCTATCCGCCTGAGGATCTCGTTCTGAAGCCAGCTTTTCAGGAGGCCGTTCGGGCGGCGGCCGAGGCGCTCGCCGCCGACACGGGCGAAGGGGGCCCGGCTGTCCTCATCGGCGCGCCATGGGCCGAAGCCGGGGCGCTCCACAACGCGGCCCTTCTCATGGCGGAGGGCGCCATTCAAGCGCAGCGCTTCAAGCGCCTTTTGCCCAATTTTGGCGTGTTCGACGAGCTGCGGGTGTTTCGGCCCGGCCCGCCATTGGAGCCCATTGAGTTTGGCGGCGCGCGGCTCGGCGTGATGGTCTGCGAGGATATGTGGGCGGGCGGCCCGGCGAGCGAGCTTGCCGAAGCGGGCGCCGATTTTTTCCTTGTGCTGAATGGATCGCCATTCCGGAAAACGGTCTATGCGGAGCGCGCCGACGCGGTGGAGGATCGCCGCCGCGAGCAGGGCAAGGCGATGCTCTACGTTAATCAGGTGGGGGGACAGGATTCGCTCACCTTCGACGGCGCCTCCTTTGCGATGCGCAGCGATGGAACCCGCGCCGCCGCCGCGCCGGCCTGGAGGGAGGGCGTGTTTTTGACGCGGTGGTCGCGCGCGGGCGGCGTTTGGGAGCCAGAGGCGGGCGATGTCACGCCAGCGCCGGCGGGCCTTGAGGCGGTCTACGCGGCGCTCACTCTCGGCGTGCGCGATTACGTTGACAAGAACCGGTTTCCGGGCGTCGTCATCGGCCTGTCCGGCGGCATCGATAGTGCGCTGACGGCCGCCATCGCCGTCGACGCCCTCGGACCCGACCGGGTGCGCTGCGTCATGCTGCCGTCGCGCTACACAAGCGAAGAGAGCCTGCGCGATGCTAAGGCGTGCGCCAAGAAGCTCGGCGTCTCCTATGAGACGATTGCGATCGAGCCTGCGGTTGACGCCTTCGACAGAATGCTCAAACCCGCTTTCGGCGCGAATGATCCTGCGCCGGGGCCGGATCTTGCGGCGGAGAACATCCAATCGCGGATCCGCGGCGTTCTCCTTATGGCTCTCTCCAACAAGTTCGGCCCGATGGTGCTCACCACGGGCAACAAGTCAGAGATGTCGGTGGGCTACGCCACCCTCTATGGCGATATGAACGGCGGCTACAATCCGTTGAAGGACGTTTACAAGATGGAGGTCTTCGCGCTCTCCCGTTGGCGGAATGGCGCGAAGCCCGGCGGCGGGTTGGGGCCGTCGGCTGAGGTGATCCCGCCAGCCATCATCGACAAACCGCCCAGCGCCGAGCTGCGCGACGACCAGCGCGACGACGACAGCCTGCCGCCTTATGAAACGCTGGACGCGATTCTTGATGGGCTCATCGAGCGCGAATTGTCTCTCGCCGAGATCGTCGCCGAGGGCCATCCTGAAGAAACCGTTCGGCGCGTCGAGCATTTGCTGTATGTCGCCGAATACAAGCGTCGTCAGGCGCCGCCGGGACCCAAAGTGACCGTTCGCAATTTTGACCGGGACCGGCGCTATCCCATCACCAACGGCTTCCGCGACGCGCGTTAGCCGGTCGCCAAAGGCTCTCCCGTTCGATGACCGTGACCGTCCGTTTCGCTCCTAGTCCCACCGGCAAGCTGCATGTGGGGAATATTCGCGCCGCGCTGATGAATTGGCTGTTCGCCAAGCGCGAGGGCGGCGTGTTTCTGCTGCGGATGGACGACACCGATCAGGACCGTTCAGAGGCCGCCTATGAGGAGGCGATCAAAACCGACCTCGCCTGGCTCGGCCTGACGCATGATCGCTTCGAGCGGCAGTCGGCGCGCTTCGCCGATTATGACGCGGCGGCCGACGACCTCAAAAAGCGGGGCTTGCTGTACCCTTGCTATGAGACGGCCGAGGAGTTGGAGCGCAAGCGCCGCCTTCAGCGGGCCCGCGGCGCGCCGCCCGTTTATGACCGCGCCGCCCTCGAATTGTCGGAGGCTGACCGCGCCGCTTTGGAGGCGGAGGGCCGCCGGCCCCACTGGCGCTACAAGCTCTCCGGCGCGCCGGCGACATGGACGGATCTCATCCGCGGGCCCGCCTCCGTCGACACCAAGAGCGTTTCCGATCCCGTGCTTATTCGGGAAGACGGCGCGTATCTCTACACGCTGCCCAGCGTGGTCGACGATATCGCCTTTGGGATCACCCACATCGTGCGCGGCGAGGATCACGTCACCAACACCGGCGTTCAGATTGAGATCTTTCGCGCCCTTGGCGCGGAGCCGCCCGCCTTCGCCCATCACTCCCTCTTGGTGGGGGCTGATGGCGAAGCGCTTTCAAAGCGCATCGGATCGCTCGGCGTCGAGCGATTTCGGGAAGAGGGTTTGGAGCCCATGGCCGTCCTCAGTCTGATGGCGAAGATCGGCACATCGGATCCGGTGGAGCCGCGGGCGAGCGCTGAAGCGCTGGCGGCGGACTTCGACTTTGCGAAGATCGGCCGCGCGCCGGCGCGCTTCGCTATCAAAGATCTTCAAGGGCTGAACGCCAAGCTGCTCCACGAAACCCCATTTGCGGCGGTGGCGGACCGTCTTGCCGCGATGGGCGCCGGTCCTGATGCGGGCTTGGATCCCGAAGCGTTCTGGCTCGCCGTTCGGGGCAATCTGGAGCGCATTAGCGACGTGAGCCTGTGGCGCCGCGTTGTGCTGGGGCCCGTTGAGCCCGCCGTTGACGACGCTGCGTTCCTGGACGACGCGCTTCAGCTCTTCCCGGAGGGCCCTCTGGATACGGAGACCTGGGGCGCGTGGACTGGCGCGGTCAAAGCGAAAACCGGCGCTAAAGGCCGCGCGCTCTTCATGCCGCTGCGCAAAGCGCTGACGGGCGAGCAGCGCGGCCCCGACATGGCCGCGCTGCTGCCGCTGATTGGGCCGGAGCGGGCGAAAGCGCGGCTCAGCGGCGAGACGGCGTAGGCGGAGCGATCCTCGTGGCGTTTGACCGAACCGACGCGAAACGGATCATCGAGGCGCTTCAGCTCGAACCCTTGCCGGTGGAGGGCGGACTGTTTCGGCAAACTTGGCGCTCAGACAGCGGCGACGCCGTCGTCGGCACGGCGACCTATGCGGCGTTTACGGACGACCCCGACTGCTTCTCCGCCATGCATAAGCTCACCATCGATGAGGTCTGGCACTTTTATTTGGGCGATCCGATTGAACTCCTCATCCTGCGGGCGACCGGGGAGATCGAGCGCCCCACCATGGGGCCAAGCGTGTTGGACGGGCAGCGGCCGCAGCTTATCGTGAAGGCCGGGGATTGGATGGGCGGACGGCTCGCGCCCGGGGGCGTTTTCGCCTTGTTCGGCAACACGATGGCGCCTGGATTTCACAGCGCGTGCTACACGGGCGGCGAGGCAGAGGCGCTCGCCGCGGATTGGCCGGCCGCCGCGGACGACATTCGGGCGCTCACCCGGCCAGGGGCCGAGCTTCACATGCCGGATGGGCTGTAGGGCCGGTTGCGGCCGCTAAACTGACTCATGTCAGACGCAAACGGCTCTCAAACCACTTTGCGGACCAGATGCGCTTCCGCCGCTGCGGGCAACGCACCCGGGCTCTCCGCCACATGGACGGCCTCGCGAAACCACTCCGGCGCGAAGCCGGTGGCGACGATATGGTCCAAGAGATCAAGCAGAGGCCGCCAAAAGCCGTCGATATCGATCAGAAACACGGGCTTCGCATGCAGTTGCAGGCGCATCCAACTTAGAGTTTCAATCACCTCTTCCAGGGTGCCGATGCCGCCGGGCAGCACCGCGAAGGCGTCCGCCTCCTCGAACATCAACATCTTGCGTTCATGCATCGTTTTGACGATGCGATTGTCGATGTCGCCCAGAAGCCCTTCCTTCTCCAGAAGGAATTCCGGAATAACGCCAAGCACTTGGCCGCCGGCGTCCCGTGCGGCGCGGGCTGTCGCGCCCATCAAGCCCACATCGCCGCCGCCATAGACGAGGCGTGCGGAGGCCTGGGCGATGGCTTGCCCGAGTTGTTCCGCGGCGGCCCCATAGGCGGGCGACGCCCCGTGGGCGGATCCGCAATAAACGCAAATGGATAGCGAGTTCAGCATATCGCCTCAAAGTTGCCAGACGGGACATGTTATGGGCCGTATGGTTTCCAATGTGTATGCGCCGGGCGCTCGATTCTTGCTGAAAGATCGGTTGTCGGGCGCGGCGCGGCGGATCACCATGGTTTGACGGCTTGGGGAACGAGAAAAGGAACGCCCGGTCATGCGCATTATTCTAATCGCCGCCGCCATGCTGTTGCTGGCGCTCGGCGTGTTCTACCTCGCCAACCAACCGGGCGAGGGCCCCGTGGCCGTTGCGCCGGACGCCGCCCAATCGTTTGAGGAGCCCTCGTTAAGCGAAACGACGGCGGCCGTGGCGGCACCGACATTTACGATTGTGCGCGTCGACACCAAAGGCAAAGCGGTCGTCGCGGGCCGAGGCGCGCCGGGCGCTCGCATTGAGCTTCTTTCGGACGGCGTCGTCATCGCCGACGGCGACGCGGATCAGCGGGGCGAGTGGGTCATTCTGGTCGACACGCCTCTGAGCCCCGGCGGCCAGGAGCTAAGCTTGCGCATGACGACGGTCGACGGCACGGAGATCAAGTCGGACCAGGCGCTGCTCATCGCGGCGCCGACGCGCCCCGATCAGCGGCCGCTGGTTATTCTGGCCGAGCCTGGGGGCGCCAGCCGGGTTCTCCAGTCCGCCGTCGAAGACACGTCTGACCTTGGGCCGCTCGCGCTCGAAGCGGTCGACTATGATGAGGCGGGCGGTCTCATTTTCTCAGGCCGCGCGCGCCCCGGCGCGCTTGTGCGCATCTATGCGAACAACCAGCTCATCGGCGAGACGGTGGCCGATGAAGACGGGCGATGGTCCCTGTCGCCGGCCGCCACGGTGGTGTTGCCCGCCGGCGTCTATACGCTGCAGATCGATCAGCTTGATGAGAACGGCGTGGTCGATGCGATCGTCGAGCTGCCCTTTGAGCGCGCGCCCATCGAGGACGTTTTGCTCGCAGACAAGAGCGTGATTGTTCAGCCTGGAAACAGCCTATGGCGGATCGCCCGCCGCCTTTACGGCGAAGGCCTGCAATACACTGTCATTTACGAGGCCAACCGGTCCCAAATCCGAGACCCCGATCTTATCTATCCGGGCCAGATTTTGGATACGCCGGGCGCCGACATCGTCGATCCGAGCGAGCCGGCTGAATAGGGCGAGCCTATTCGGCAGGGGCTGCGTCCTGGGCCGGCTGGGGGGCGAGGCGTTTGCCGATGCGGTTGTAGAGACGGGCGCGCGCCCACCTGAAGCCGGTGAAGAGTGGGCCGCGCACCCGCCCCCAGATCACCGTCGGCGCCGCAATCAGCACGGGCGTGATAATCAGCGTCAGAATTGTTGAGAAGCTGAGGCCAAAGACGATCGCCGACGAAATCAGACGCCACATCTCCGACGTCTCGCTGCCGATGCCGATCGTGCGGCGGACGTAGTCCACATTCAGGCTGAACACCATGGGCAACAGCCCGCAGATGGTCGTCACCGTCGTGAGCATCACCGGACGCAAGCGCTGGGCGCCGGTGCGCATAACGGATTCAAACAACCCAAGCCCCGAAACGCGCACTTGCTGATAGGTGTCGAGCAACACGATGTTGTTGTTCACCACAATGCCGGCGAGCGCCACCACGCCTGTGCCGGTCATGATGATGCTGATGTAGCTGCCGCTCAGTTTGATCCCCAGCAACACGCCGACTACGGAAAGAAGAACAGCCAGAAGCGTCAGGAACGTGTGGTAAAAGCTGTTGAACTGGGTGACCAGGATCACGCCCATAAGGAACAAGGACGAGATCATTGCGCCGAGGAAAAAGGCCTGGGCTTCGTCTGTGTCCTCACTGGCGCCGCGCAGGGTGGCCTCAACAGAGGGGCCGAGCGCGCCGGACTCCAAAAACGCTTTCATCTTGTCGATCGCCACGTTCTGCGGCACGCCTGCGTCCGCGTTCGCGTTGGCTTTTACCTCAACGATGCGGCGCCCGTCGCGTCGGTTGACGCGGTCCACCCGCGGTTGCGCCACCCGCTTAACGAAATTAGAGATCGGCACCGCGCCGAAATTGGTCATGACCCGCAGCTCGTCCAGCTCGCTGAGATCGCGCGACGGCGCTGTGAAGCGGAAGCGAATATCGATCTCATCCTCTGAATCGTCCGGCCGGTAATTGCCTGCCAAGATGCCGTTGGTCACCAGCTGCATTGTACCGCCGACGGATGTGATATCGGCGCCGAACCGGCCTGCTTGCTCCCGGTCCACCTCCATCCGCCAATCGATGCCCGGAAGCGGACTTGAATCCTCCACATCCACAAAGGTGAGCGCCGGTGAACCATCGCCTTTTCGGAAAGGCGCGCCGTCTTCATCAAGCGCTTTGTCCGTCTCCAGAAAGCGACGAACGATGGCCGCGGCGTCCATCAACTCCGCTTGGGACTTGGCGGACAACTCCAGCTCAATGTCCTTGCCAACGGGGGGGCCGCCTTCATCCGCCCGCGCTTCGGTCTTAATGCCGGGCACTTGGCTCGCCCGTTCTCGGATTTCCGCCAGAATGTTCTTCGCCGACCCGCGTTCGCGGTAGGGCAGGAATTCAATTGCGACCAAGCCGATCGCGTCGGACGGCACGTCGAAGTCTCGGCCAACGCCGCCCCCGGTGGACGTATAAAGACTTTTGACGCCTGGAAGACCAACAAGGCTTTGTTCCACCTCGCGGACGAGTTCGAGTTTCTCGATGGCGGAATAATTGCCCCGCGCGCTGACGTAGACGTTCACCAGATTAGGTTCGCCGCGAATGAAGTATTCAACATCCGGCGGATCGATGTTGAACCAGGAGATCACGCCAAAAACGAGCCCGATGGAGCCGCCGACGACGAGGAGCGGCCGCTCCAAAAGGCGTTCGATAACGCGCGCATATTGGCCCGTATATCCCGGCAGCGTTCGGGGATCTTGGGTGTCCAGCTCCTCATCGACAACGGCGCGCTTGGGCCGAGGACCGATGATGGACCCCACCGTGGGGAGGAAAATCAGCGCCATCAACAAGGCCGCCGATAAGACGAAGATCAGCGTAAGCGGCAGGTACTTCATGTATTCGCCAACGACGTCGTCCCAGAAGAGGAAAGGGATAAAGGCGGCCAGAGTTGTTCCGGTTGATGAGGTAATGGGCCAGAACATGCGCTTGGCGGCGTCGCCGTAGGCGTCGTAACGCGTCCGCCCCTCGCTCATCCGCCGGTCGGCATACTCGACGATGACGATGGCGCCGTCCACCAACATGCCGACGGCGAGCACCATGCCAAACATCACCATGGTGTTCAGCGTCATCCCGTTCATTTGCAGCAGCAAAAAGCCGAACAGGAACGAACTCGGGATGGCGATGCCCACCATGAGCGCCGAGCGTACGCCCAGCGCCGCGACCACCACGATCATGACGAGCAGGACCGCGGTCAGCACCGAGGAGGTGAGGGTGCCGAGCATGTCCTGCACCCAGACTGATTGCTGGTAGGCGTACTCGATGGTGATGCTCTCGGGCAGCTCCGCAGCCATTGCGTCCGCGAGCGCGCGCACCCGGGCGGACGTCTCCAAGATGTTCGCCCCGCTGCGTTTGACGACATCGACGCCGATCGACGGTTTCCCATTAAACCGCGCGAAGCTGGAGGCGTCGACGAAACTGCGTCGAACCTCAGCCACATCTGCGAATGTGACGACGGCGTCGCCCGACTGCTTGATTGGCAAACTGAAAACGTCTTGGGCGGTCTCGATGAGACCCGGCACCTTAATGGCGAAGCGGCCATCTCCCGTGTCGATGGCGCCGGCGGCGATCAATCGGTTGTTGTTGGTGATGGTGCGCAGGATTTCTTCCTGGGAGAGATTGTACGTCTCCAGAACGCCAGGATCGATCACGACTTCGAGCAATTCTTCGCGCGCGCCTGACAGATTCGCCTCAAGCACGCCTGGCACCTGCTCGACGGCGTCCTGCAGGCGCCGCGCCGCCTGATAGATGGCGCGTTCCGGCGCGTCGCCGGAAAGGATGACGGAGATGATTGGGAAGTTCTGCGGGTTAAATTCGTCGACCACCGGCTCTTCGGCGTCGGTCGGATACTCCGCCTTCGCCCGGTCCACGGCTTCGCGGACGTCGAGAACCGCTTGATCCGGATCGAAACTGCTCTCGAACTCGATGACGATCTGCGCGGCGCCTTCATAGCCGACGCCGTTAATCTCTTTGACGCCCTCGATGCTGCGCAGCTCGATATCTGTAGGTTTGATCAGCAGGCGATCGGCGTCCTCGGGCGAGATGCCCGGCAAAACCACGGAGACGAAAACGAAGGGGGCGTTCACGTCCGGATCAGATTCGCGAGGGATTGTCAGCGCAGCGGAGAGGCCGAAGGTGACAATTACGAACAGGACCATCAGCACCACGCGGCGCCGGGACATGGCGGCGTCAATAAGTGCGTTCATGCGCCGCTCCCCCCCGCCGCGTCACCCGCCGCGTCCCCAGGCGCGGGTTCGGCGTCTTTGACCACGGAGACGTCCTGTCCGGCGCGGACAAACTCCTGGCCGAGCACGATGATCTCAGCCTCATCCGGCAACCCGCCAACCCAAGCTCCTTTCGGCGTATCGCTCAGGATCTCGGCAGGGTTGAAAGCCACCCGTCCGGCGTCGTCCACCAACCGCAGGCCGACGACGCCCTGATCGTTCAGGGTCAGGTACGCGGGCGACAAAAGGTGGGCGGGCCGCGGCGCCAGTTCGATATGGATTTCGCTGGTCATCCCGTCCCGCATGGAGAGATCTCCATTGGGCGTCTCAATTTCAACGCGGAATGTTCGCGTCGCTTCGTCCGCCACTTTTGACACATGGGTCACACGGCCCCGCACCACCTCTCCGGGCGCGAGGCGCGCTCGCGCCTCGTCGCCGACGGTGAGTTTCGCAACGTTCCGCTCCGATACCTGCCCGACAATGAGGAACGGCTGTTGCTCCACCAGATACCCGCACGCGTCGCCAACGCGCATGTAATCGCCAATCTCAACTTCACGGCGATCGAACAGTCCGTTGAACGGAGCTTTGATATCCGTGTTGTCCAGCGCGAGTTGCGCGCGCTCCAGGTCGGCCTTGGCGAGATCGCGGTTCGCTTTAGACTGTAAAACGGCTGTTCGCGAGCGATTTCCCTTCTCAGCGAGCTCGCGCGCCGCGGCGTATTCCACCTGGCGTTGCTCGAGCGTCGCCTTGGCCTGCTGCACAACGGCTTCGCGTGAGTTGACGGCGATCCGGCACAGCACGTCGCCCGCGCTCGCCATCACGCCCTCAGCTGTCGGCGTTTCTTCAACAACGCCGTCGATTTCCGCCCGCACAGCGATGTTTCGCAGCGCTTCCGTGCGCCCGCGCAAGGTAAGTTCCTCACGCCAGCTCTGTGCTTTCGAAATCGTGGTGCGAACCTGAAACAGCTTGTCGAGAGCCGCTTTCGCCTCCGCATCCTCCTTGCCGCCGCCGAAAATCGTGCCGGAGGCGAAATACGCAAGGATGATCGCGAAGATCACCGCAGCGATGACATAGGACTCTTGCACGCGCAGTCGCATCTGCGAACTTTCGTTGTTTAGGGGCGATGACGACGCCGCACTTGCTTTAACGCAGCGATCCCCGGTCTCTGTCGCGCCCTTATATCAGCTAATGGCCACGCCAAAAGACTTGGGCGGCGCACAGAGGCCCGCCGCGTTAGGCATTTATCTTATATGGGGTCGAAGATGAAGGATTTGTGGCGCCAGGACGACGCAGCGACCCTAAAGAATTGAGCGGGCGTAGGCCTCGCATGCTTGAGCGCGAGCGCCCTGTTGCGCGTTCGGAAAGAGATCTTGAAGCAGACGATGGGCGGCTGAGGCGGAGCGCGGCCGGCGCCGCTCTAGAGCTTCTTCCATCTCGCCGACTTCCTGGTCGAAGATGTTGACGGGCGCGCGTTTCAAGGCGGGGGATCTGGCGAAGCCGAATTCATCCGCAACGGGAGATTTTTGCTCACGGCTTTGTGAAGTCGGCGCTGCGCGTCCCATCATGCTCTCCGTCGAACCGTTCAAACCGTTGATACACGCGGTTTACGGTCTGCTTTCGATCACAAAGTGTCCGCAAAGAGGATAAAAAGAGGTTTAACGGCGCCGATGATCGCGGCTGCGTGAGCGTGCGGCTTTCTCGTCGTCAAGCGCTGTTTGTGTCGCTTAGGTTTTCGACGCGCGCCGCTGGGAGCGCCAGCGGCTGACGATGTCGGAGAGACCCTCCCGGGTCATCGCGTTTTCCCGCCAACGTTCGCTGATCCGCGCCGCGTTCTTGCCCGGCACGGCGCTCGCAGGCAATCGCGCAAAACGCAGTTGCACGGGCAACATCACGCCTTCGCCAAACGCGATCGCCTCGCCATTGCCGAGCGCAGGCAGAAACTCCAACAGACCGTTGGCTGTGTCGCTGACGGCGGCGCGCACGATCTCCTGGTCCGTCTCGTTGGACATGCGAAGGGCGAATATGGTGTTGCACTGGGAGAGCATCGTCGGGTCCAGCTCCGACGGTCTCTGGCTGACAATGCACAGCGAGACGCCGTATTTGCGGCCTTCTTTGGCAATGCGTGAGATCGCGCGTTTTGTCGGCTCAAAGCCGAGGGAGGCGTCACTGGGTGCGTATCGATGCGCCTCTTCGCAGACCAGCAGCACCGGCGTCGCCCCGTCGCTCCAGACCGCCAAATCAAACGCCGTGCGCGCAAGGACGGAGACAACCACATTGACGATCTCCGACGGCACGCCGGTAAGGTCGATGGTCGTAATTGGTTTGCCGTCAACGGGGATGCGAAACAGCCGGCTGAGCACCTCAACCATGGAATCTTCCACCGTGACGCCGCCAAACATGAACGCATAGCGCGGATCGCTGGTGAGCGACTCCAAACGCGCGATGAGGTTCTTGTAGGGGCTCAGGTCGCGCTGGGCGTCGAGCCGCCCCATGCGCTCGTCCAGAAGCGAGACAACGTCGGAGATCCTGTAGGGGCTTGGGGTGTCCGCTGAAAGCTGTGCGGCGGTCGCGGCGCCGCCGGCCTTGGCGACGGCCTGTTCCCGGATACGCGACGCGCCGGAGCGGTACTTGCGCTTTGCTTCGGGAATAATCTCCCTCAAGATTTCAATTTCTCGGGTTCGGTCAGCGTCGCCGCCGAGCAGCACCTTCAAGATCTCTTCGAAGGTGAACATCCAGTAGGGCAAGAAGAGATCTGTGGGCGTGACCCGCTCAGCCTTCTCGCCGAACGACTCCGCATACTCATTATGCGGATCGAGCACAACCATATGCGAGTCGGGGTTGCGGTCGAGCCGCGCGCGCAGCATAAGCGCGACAGAGCAAGACTTGCCCGTGCCGGTGGCGCCCAGAATGGCGAAATGCTTACTCAACAGATCGTCAACCCGCAGCATCGCCGGGATGGACCCATCTTGCTTGATCGCCCCAATCGGGATCGCGGCCGGATGTTTGACAGCGTAGACGAGTTCTAGATCCTCGTGGGACGCGGGCTCCACTACATCGCCGAGCGACGGGTATATGCTCACCCCACGGCGAAAATAGCGCCGTCCGTTCGCGGCGTTGGTCAGCAACTCGCCAACCAACTCCAATTCAAGAATGCGAAATTCCTTATCGCCGCGATTTTCCGCGGGCGCAGGCACGCTCATCGCGCAGACCAAGGCGATCGTTTGCGAGAACGGGGTTTCGATGCGCATTAGCGCGCCGATTTCCACGCGGGCGCGGATGTCGGTTTCGGACCCGGAGACATGGTCCAGCAGAACAATCGCCTTATCGCCGCTTAGCGAGACGATTTCTCCGATCGGTCCCATCGCCATCTGGGCGGCGAGCGGGCTCTCGGCGGTCGCGGTTTGGCTCATGGGTTCACCCTGCAACAGCGCGCAGCGGCGCGCCTTCCCGCTGGGCGCGGCTGTGGGCCGGCAGGGCGAGTCGGACTTCCGTTCCGACGCCTTCCTGACTGGCGATCTTCAGCGTTCCCCCATGCAACTCGGCCAACGCCTTGGCGATCGGCAAGCCAAGGCCGGATCCGTCAAACCGACGGCTGAGATCCGATTGGATTTGGCTGAATGGGCGCAGCGCCGTCGCAATCTGATCGGAACGCATGCCGATGCCGTTGTCCCGAACCCGGATGGTGACGCTGCGCGCATCGGCGGCGGCTGCGATAAGAATGGAGCCGCCCGTGTCGGTAAACTTGATGGCGTTGTTCAACAGCTTGACCACCGCCTGCTTAAGCTTGGCGGCGTCCGCCATCATCGTTGGAAGCCCCGAGGCGGCTTTCGCCCGCACAGCGACGCCCTTTTCCTTCGCCTTCGGTCCGACCAGGGTCAGGCAATCGCGCATGACATCTGCGATATCCACCGCTTCCCGGTTCAGCGAAACGCGTCCCGCCTGAACGGAGGAGATCTCAAGGATATCGTTGATGACGCTCAGCAATTGGTCCGCAGACGTTTGGATGTAGCCGGCGTATTCGACGACCTGTTCGCCGCTCAAAGGCTGCTCGCCGCTCATCTGCAGCATTTGCGCGAATCCTAAGATGGCGTTCAGCGGCGTGCGCAGCTCGTGGCTCATATTGGCCAGGAACTCCGACTTCGCTTTATTGGCGATTTCGGCGTCGATCTTTGCGTCGTTTAGCGCGACGATGGATCGGTGCCGCAAGATGGCGTCGCCGAGAGCCGTTGAGTAACTCTCCATCAGCCCCACGCCCTGCGCGCGCTGTGCGGATTGAATGCGCATGCGCCGTTCCGTTCCCTTGCCTCAGCTCGCTCAATTTGCGGTTTTTTGCTTAAGTTTTTGTTGAGGACGCCCGCCGCTTCGGACGCTCGTCTCGGCTTAGAGACGATAGGAGAGCTGAAGGCTCAATATGTTGGCGGAGGCTTCCGAACGTCCGGCGAAGTCTCCACGGAAGGCGTTGGCTGGCGTCAGTCGCGACAGATCGATGGGCGCGTCTTCCACAAACAGGTGGGCCGCGGTGAAGGTGGCGCCGAACTGCTTGGTGAAGCGGTAGGTGGCGCCGCCGGAGACTTGGATGCGATCCGCGTCCGGGATTTGCGGCGTGCGGGTTGCGTCCCGCGTCGGCGAGCGATCGTGCATTGCGCCAAGCCGCGCGGTGGCTTTTGGCGTGATTGCGTACTCGGCGCCCACCGAGTACGTCCAAACGTTGCGCCAATCGGCCGGCGTTACTTCGTCAGCTTGCAGCGGATTGTCGAACACCACTCGCAGTTCTTCGAAGCTGCTCCAACCGGTCCGCCAGGCGTTGGCGGCGAGCGTAAGTCGATTGGTCGCCTCCACGCGCACCCCAGCGCCGGCGCGCCATGGCGTGCTGATATCGGTCTGCGCGCGGCCGTCGACAAACGCGCCAGTTGCGCCGCTGAGGAACGCGCCGACGCCCGCCCCGTCCAGATCGAAATCGAAGTCGCCGGCGAGGTTGTGATCGATCTCCGAGCGGTAGGAGACGCCTATTGTGATGGCGTCCGTGATCTCGGCCATGAGGCCGGCAGAATACCCAAACGCCCAATCGTCAGCCTCAAAGTCGCCAAATCCGTCTTGGCCGCCGGGGAGGGCGCCTGGAACGCTGAGGGCCGCGCCAATCGAGCCGAAATCAATGGCGCTCGCCAGGCGGCCATCCGCATACTGGATTTGCGGTCCAGCGGCGATCACAAGCCCGTCGATCGGCGCATAAGCGATGACCGGATTGATGTTCAGGGTGAGGAATTCTGTATTTGTTCCGTAGTAACGGCCTTGCCAGTCGCGAGGATATTCGGTGTTCAGGCCCCACGGAGCATGCACGCCCAGGCCGAGCGTGAAGCCGCCGCCGATCGGCGCCGCGAAAGAGAGCGCTGGGGCGAACGCGCTGGAGACATTGTCGTCGACCAGCGTTTGGCCCCCGAGGGGCGTTCCGACGGCGGTAAGGCCGCCATCAGCGCGGAACTCGCTGTTGACAAGGGCCGCTGAAAAGGTCGCGTGCGCTTCGAAGTCGTCGGCGCCGCCGATTGCGGCCGGATTGTAGTGAATATAGTCGGACGAGGGGGTGGCCGTTGCCGTGGCGTAGGACGAGCCGATGGCTTCGGCGTTGAATTCGTAGACGCTAAAGCCCGCGGCGAGGGCGTGCGTTGCGCTCAAACACGTCCCGGCGATGGTTAACGCGGCCGCATTCCGCCCCCAAGCCTTGGCGGCCGGGCCTTTGCGCTCTTGAACTGTCGTCATTCGATCGCCTCGCCTCACTATCGCGGCGAACACCGCGCCCCGCGCCCAATTCAGCGGTCCAAAACCTGAAAGGGGGAGGCTAAGGGGCGGCCCCTAATGCCTGGTTAACCGTGACGGACGGCGCGCCCGGAGCGCTCTAACCCCTTCTTTACGACGTTTGAGCGAGGGTGCGGGTTGGGCTGTGCGCGCCAGGCGGCGGCGAGGGGCGCGCCCCGATCGCCGGCCTGGCTGATCTCGCCGCGATGGAAAGGTGCGTCCGACCGGATTATGCGCGGCGGCTTCCTCATAGAAACGCTGGACAACGTCTTCGGCGATACGTTACCGGACGACCGTGACGGGACGGACGTCGAGGGCGATTACGGTATGAGCCGCTTGACGCTGCGGTTCCGCGACCGCGAACTGGAGCGCCGGTTCACCCAGACGACTTACGAGACGTCCCTCAATACGCTGCGCCTTTCTATCCTCGCCGGGCTCGGGATCTTCGTCACGTTCGGCCTCCTCGACGCGTTAACGTTCGACGAGGAACTCGGCCAAATCCTTTTCATTCGCTACGCGATCGCCTGCCCAACCCTGGTCGCCGTCTTCTTGTTCTCGCTGACCAAGTACTTCGAAGCGCGGTGGCAGGCGGTGTTGACGGCGGCGATCCTTATCCCGGGTTTCGCCGTCATCGCCATGACCATGGTGGCGCCGGAACCCTATAATCAGCAGTACTACGTAGGCGTTATTATTGTGATGACCTACTGCTGCAATATGATGCGGTTTCATTTTCGGGTCGCCGCCTGCATATGCACGGCCTTTGTCGTCGCATATCAGTTTTCATGTTTCTGGATATCGCCGCTGCCGCTGCAAACCATCATCATCAATGACGCCTTTCTGTGTGTGGCGGCGTCGATCGGCTGCATTTCAAGCTATATCCAAGAACGCTATCTGCGTTTCATTTTCGCCAGCCGGCAGATCATTTTGAATGACCGTAAGCGGATTTCAGCGCTGCTTGAGAAAGCCGATGCGGCGAACCTCGCCAAGAGCAACTTCCTCGCCATGATGAGCCATGAGCTGCGCACGCCTCTTAACGCCGTGATCGGCTTTTCAGATGTGCTCAACAAAGAAGTGCAAGGCCCGCTCGGCAGCCCGGAATACAAGGGCTACGCCCAAGACATCAACAAGGCGGGGCATCATCTGTTGTCGATCATCAACGACATCCTCTGCTTATCGAAAGCAGAGGCGGGTAAGCTCAGCTTGAATATGGATGAAGTTTGCCTGCTTGAGGTCGCCGAGGACGCTATCCGGATGAACGAGAGGCTTGCGCAAACTAAGGGTGTTTGCGTGGAATGGCCCAATACAGACGTTTACGGCCTCGTGATGGGAGATGAACGACTGCTGCTACAGGTGATGATTAATCTCGTGAACAACGCCGTGAAGTTCACGCCGGCCGGAAAGGCGGTGCGCGTGAGCATCGCGGAAGATCGAGAGGATGTCGTCTTCACGGTGGCGGACGAAGGGGTGGGCATTCCGGAGGACGATCTTCCCCGCGTGGTGATGCCGTTCGAACAAATCGACAACGCTATGTCTCGGGAGAACTCAGGAACCGGGCTCGGCCTGCCGTTCGCCAAGAAAGTCACCGAAGCCCACGGCGCCAGCTTTCATATAGAGAGCGCGCTCGGCGCCGGCACCAGCATTCACCTGCGCTTCAAAAGCGCCCAAGCGCAGACGGCCAGCGACAACCAAGCCGACGACGACGCCGCCTAAGAGCTGAGCATGTGGATGCTCGCTGCAGGCTGGGCTTCATCCATCGACGCGTCCCCCGCCTCTTTCGGCTTGGCGATGAATAGTAGGTAGACGTCGCCTGTGCTGTCCGTCTTTGTCCAAACCATTTTTGTCGGCAGATCGTCCGCAAGAGCGCGCATCTCGGCCTCTGACCGGTGGATCAGGCGCCAGTCGGTGATGAACTCGGTTGTCCACATGCAGCCAGAAATAGAATCGCTCATATTGCCGACGACAAGCAGGCCGCCTGGCTCGAGCTTTTCATAGAGCTTGGCGATAAGGGCCGAGGATAGTTTCGGCGACAGGTAGTCGATGAGGCCGACTGTGTAGATGAAATGCTGCTTCGGCAGGTGGGCCAGCGCTTGGCGATCCCGAACGATCTGCATGAACGACAAGTTGAGGCACTGCATGGAAGCCGGCGCGGCGTCGCCGATAAGGTAGGGGTGGCAAGCGTTATAAGCGTATTCGAGCGCTTTCGGTTCTTGATCAATCAGTGTGAAGCTGATTTTCGAGCCGTCTTCCGCCGGCGCTTCCAGATAGCGCTGCACTTCCCGCGCCGATCCGCAGCCCAGGCTGATCACCCGCGTCTCCTCTTGGCCGCGCCGGGCCAGCGCCATCTCAGCGATCGTGTCTTTTACGATCTCCATCCGTGTGCAGACGCAGCGAGCGGCCTCTAGCCCAAGCCGATGCAAGAGTTTACCGTAAGGCGTCTCGCCCTCCCAGTCCCAGTCATACAGGTAGTTCATGATCTGGAAATCGCCGGGATAGCCGAGAGGCTTTTCGAAACTGCGACGCCAGATCGGGCCTTCCATAAATTCTGACATCAAAACGCGCTCCGTGAAGCGCTTCGTGGCGGCCAGCGCGTCTTTGTCGGCGAACAAGGGCCCGCCGAGCGCATTGCCTTCCCGGCAGAACGCCCTCCATTGCGGAAGAATCCGCGTCTCGCACTCGTCCAACAGCGCCGGTAACTCCGACGCGTCGCCACTGGAGGACGCAAGTTCAGCGCCTTGCACAAGGACCGACTTATAGCCCCTCAAAAGGTTGAGAACGTCAGCGCACAACCGCCGGTACTCGGCGGGCACCATCCGCACACTGTCGGAATCGACGCTGTTGAGAAATGGCGTCAGCAGCGCCCGGAAGTTTTGCTGAACTAGACCCGGAATATCGATATGCTGACTGTCGACGCCAAAGGCGATCCGGGTCCCAAACGCGGTTTCGTCTACCCGAACGACACGGCCGAGGCCGCTAAATATGGCGACCCCGTTTTGCACCAGTTCCAGCTGCGCCGAGTCCCCCTGGGATAAGTCGATTTCGCGGGCGTACTCAGCGAGCATCGACATCCCCGAGATGCTCACATCCTGCAAACGAAAGAGTTCAGGGGCGCCGTCAATCCGAATGCGAGGGGCCGCCTCTCGAAACAATGCTTGCGCTGCATGTCGCGGCGGGCGAAACGTAATCCGAGCCCCGCTTGCACCCCTAAGTTGTTCATAGGCTTTCATTATTCTTTTCCCACAGAGTCGCGTAACGCTTTACATTAATTGTTAATTGGCGATCGGGAAGACCGAGATCGGTTAAAAAAACTGTCAGAACGACAGAAAAAAAAGTTTTTTTACTAAGCTGGAACCAATTTGCTTTTCATTCGTTATTAGCGGTTCACGGCCTGAAATTATTAACGGCGTAGTGAGGTCTTGCGACCCTACTCCGCGAGGAACGAGCAGCTACGCGTCGATTATTTGCATCTCCAGCGGGGCCTCCTTAGAAGCTCGGGTGTTTGGCGCGCGCTCGCGTGCGTCCACCCCATTCTTTTTTCGCCCATGCTCCGCGATCGCATTCGCGGACGAGACGCTGGAGGCATCCCATGGAAACCCATCACGTTCGCGCCCACCGGTCCGAGGAAGCCTTGCCGGCGCAGGAGCAGTTGGCTTGGAAGATCGCCGCTCAAGCCGCCGACCAAGCGCCTTTGGACGACGATGTGTCCGAAATGATCGTCAACCGCATTATCGACAATGCGTCGGTAGCGATCGCCTCGCTGAACCGCGGCCCGGTGAAAACCGCGCGCGCGCAGGCGCTGGCCCACGGGCGTCCAAACGGCGCGACCGTCTTTGGCGCGGACCCCACCATGAGCGTCAGCGCCGAATGGGCGGCCTGGGCCAATGGCACGGCGGTGCGGGAGCTTGATTTTCACGACACGTACCTCGCAGCGGATTACTCGCATCCAGGCGACAACATTCCGCCGATTCTAGCGGTTGCGCAGCAATGCGATCGCTCCGGCGCCGATCTCATGCGCGCCATCGCTGTGGGCTACGAGATCCAAGTCGCCCTCGTGCGCGGCATCTGCCTGCATGAGCACAAGATCGACCACATCGCGCATCTGGGGCCGTCGGCCGCCGCGGGCGTCGGCGCGCTGTTGGGTTTAAGCCTCGAGCAGATCTACCAGGCGGTTCAACAAGCGCTGCACGTCACGGTTTCGACCCGGCAGTCGCGCAAGGGCGAGATCTCCAGCTGGAAAGCCTTTGCGCCAGCCCACGCCGGCAAGCTCGCCATCGAAGCGGTGGATCGCTGCATGCGCGGGGAGGGCGCGCCATCGCCGATTTACGAAGGCGAGGATTCGGTGATCGCTTGGATATGGAACGGCCGCACCGCGCGGGACGCCGGCGGATCGCCCTATGAGCCGGAATACACGGTGACCTTACCGGCCGTCGGCGCGCCGAAGCGGGGCATTCTCGACACCTACACCAAGGAGCATTCGGCGGAGTATCAAAGCCAGGCCCTCATCGACCTCGCATTCAATCTGCGCAAGCAGATCGATGACTTTGAAAAAGTTGAGGAGATCATCATCCACACGTCGCATCACACGCACTATGTGATCGGCACGGGGTCGGGCGATCCGCAGAAGATGGATCCGAACGCGTCGCGCGAAACCCTGGATCACTCGATCATGTATATCTTCGCGGTCGCGCTTCAGGACGGCGAATGGCATCACGAGCGATCTTACGCGCCAGAGAGGGCTCGCCGAGAGGACACGGTCCGCTTATGGCGGAAGATCCGCACCGTTGAAGATCCGTCTTGGACCGAGCGCTATCATTCCCGCGATCCCCAACAGAAAGCGTTCGGCGGGCGCGTTGAAATTGTTATGGCGGACGGAACGCGCCTGGTTGATGAGATGGCGGTCGCCAACGCCCATAGCCTCGGCGCGCGGCCGTTTGGGCGGGCCGATTACATTCGGAAATTCAAAACGCTCACCGACGGCATTCTGGATCCATCTGAAAGCGAGCGGTTCCTGGCGTTGGTGCAAAGGCTGCCGGACCTCAGCGCGTCGGAGATCGCCGCGCTGAACCCGGTGGCGCCGAGCGGCGCGCTGGACGCATCCGAGACGCCTGGCATTTTCTAACAACGCGACTGAAGAGGCGCTGGCGCGGCTTATTGATCGCGCCGCGCGCCCTGGCGTACCTTTGCCTGGTCTGTTCGCGGCCAAGGGGAAGCCATGGGCAACGGCGGTTGGGGCGACGAAGGCCTATGGACGGCCTTCGTCGATATGTTGGCGCAACCATCTTGGATATGGGTTGGGGTTTGGGCCTTCGCGGCCATAATCCTCTATGTCCAAAGCCGGCTCCGCAGTTTGCCGCGACGCGATAAATCCCGCGCGATCGTCGTTGGCCGGCGGCTGTATCACGCATTTGGCTGGGCCTCGCCCTTGCGGATACCGGCCCAGGCCGCGTTCTTCATCCTTTTGGCGCTCAGCGTCGCGGCCGCTGGTGTGCAAATTGGCCAAATAATCGGCGGTTAGCGCCTCGGCCGACGATTAGTCGCGCCCGGCTACCTTTCGGCCACATCCTCGCGGTAGGTTGATTTTGGACGAGCGGCGCGGCGTGCGCAGCGCGCCCAGCTCAAAAAGAATCAGGCGCGGCGGCGGACCCTAAGGGCGTCGAACGCGCCGCGAGGACGTGTATGAGTGAAGGATCGGATGCGGACGCGCCCCAGCGGCGGCGTCCACCAAGGAAAAGCGCTGGCGACGCGCCTCAGGCGAGCCGCGGAGCGCCCGAAGCCAGCGGCGGGGGGAGCGCAAAGCCGGAGGGCCGCCGCGGCCCGCCGCGCTTCGCCGCTATTGATCTCGGCACGAATAACTGTCGGTTATTGATCGCCTCGCCGCGAGGCCGCGGATTTCGCGTGGTCGACGCGTTTTCAAGGATTGTGCGCTTGGGGGAGGGGGTCGCCGCCAGCGGCCAGCTGTCCGACGCGGCCATGAGCCGGACGATCGGCGCGCTGCGCGTCTGCGCCCAAAAAATGGAGCGGCGCGATGTGGCCAGAG